>JAQZDD010000058.1 GCA_028751055.1 Euryarchaeota archaeon Ods04
GAGTCCCCGTCTCGTGTATGAACACAGAAACGGACGACAGTAAAGGCGGCACGGAAGGCGAAGGTGACGTGCTCGTCGAGTGTCCCGCGTGCTCGTCGGAGCCGCACGAGGTTCTGAAGGAGCGCGGAGGGCAGGCGACAGTACGGTGTCTCGCGTGCGACCATGTGCACAAGAGACGCGTGCGCGAACCCTCGACTGTCGAACTCCGTGTCGTCGTATCGCAGGGACAGGAGTCCTTCTCGACGCGGACGACCGTACGCGAAGACGAGACTGTGCGTGTCGGCGACGAGTTCGTGCTTGAGGCGGACGAAGGCATCTTCGGCGTCGAGGTCACGAGCATAGAGGTCAAGGACGAAAACGGGAGCGACAGCCGACGTGTCGACTCTGCGCGCGCAGACGAAGCTTCGACCGTCTGGACACGTGTCGTCGACAACGTGACCGTGCCCGTGACGCTCCACACCGACGACGACACCGTCTCGCGCGGCATGACGGTTCCGGGAGACTACGGCTTCGTAGTCGGGGAGCGTGAGACTGTAGACGGCGACGAGTTCGTCGTGACAGCGTTCGTCGACCGCAAGACGGGCGACCGTTTCCGTGTCGAGGGCGACGACGTACAGGCGAAGAACGCCAAACGCGTATACGGCGAGGTGGTATGACGAGATGAGCTACGACGAAGACGGAGAAGGTGACGGAGCCGCAGAAGACCGCATGAGGCTCGTCGACTCGCTCGTCGAACGCGGCTACATCGAGAGCGACGCCGTTGAGGAGGCGATGCGCGCCGTGCCGCGCGAGGAGTTCGTTCCCGAGAGCGCGCGTGGACGTGCCTACCAAGACTCGCCCCTTTCGATAGGCGAGGGACAGACGATAAGCGCGCCCCACATGGTGGCGATGATAACCGAACGTCTCGACCTGCGCGCCGGAGACAGGGTGCTCGAAGTCGGCACGGGACGCGGTTATCATGCCGCGGTCGTCGCCGAGGTCGTCGGCGCGCGGAACGTCTACACGGTCGAGTATCAGGAGAAGCTCGCACGCGAAGCGCGCGAAAACCTGCCCGACGGCGTGACGGTCGTCACGGGCGACGGCTCCAAAGGTCTGCCCGCGCACGCGCCGTACGACCGTATCTACCTTACCTGCGCCGCACCCGACGTGCCCGGCTTTCTCGACGAACAGTTACGCGACGGCGGACGCGCAGTCCTGCCTGTCCAGAGAGGCGGCGTACAGCATCTCACGACGGTCGACAAGAACGAGGAGGACGGCGAACTCGTAGTCGACGAGGGCGAGCCTGTACGTTTCGTGCGTCTCGTGGGTGACGAGGGGTTCTGAAACCAGAAAATATTTTAGATGTTCTAAGTGATTAGCCAAAGATGGGCGACCTGATAGCCCTGTGCCGGCGGTATGAGTACATGGACGCCGTCAACCCGGAGACGAAGGACAGGCACGAGGTTGCAGGCTCTCTCGACAAGTCGCTGTCGACGGTGCGCAAGCATCTGAACGAACTCGAAAATCAGGGTATAGTAGAGAAGACCGGAGACGAATACAGACTCACAAGGTTCGGCGAAGCGGTACGCGGGAAGCTGAGAGACGCAAAAAGAACTCATGAAGCGAAGGAAGTAGCTGAAGCCCTCGACGCCCCTTCCGACGTTCTCGCACGTGCAAGGTTCTTTCTATCACAGAGACACGTACCGACCGAGCCGCTCGAAGAGTTTACCCGACATGTCTTAGAGGCTGAGGGGATGCGCGGTCTCGTACCCGTACTGTTCCCTCGCTACCTAGGATTCCACCACGAACAGATACTCGGCGGCATGGACGCAGAGTTCGTCGTGGAACGCGACATCTTCGAGTATCTGCGCGAGAACCACGGCGAAATCCTGAGAGAGTCTTTCGAACACGGTACTCGACTCTACGTCACCGATGATGAACTGTCTCACGGAGTGGCACTTCTCGACGAAACGCGCGTCGGCGTTCTGGTTTACGACGACGGAGGGAACGTTCTGGGATACGCGTCGTTCGCGTCGTCCCGCGCGCGGAAGCACTACGAGAGCGTTTACGAGGAGCGTAGATGGCGTGCTGAAAGAGTCGAACTGTAACTTTTACGCCAAAGTTTTGGCGTACAAACTGTTTTCGGCAAAGGTTTGCCGAAACGGGGGTGTTTCGGCACGTCCGTGGATATAAGTTGTTCGAATATGAGGTTGTGTTGTATGGCACGCGATAAGACACGTGACCTACGGAAGATGGGACGTAGAAACTTCGTAAAGACGCTGTCGGCGATGGGTGTTTCAGGAGCCGCGCTGAAGTACATGACGAAGGACGCGCTGGCGAAGTATACAGACGATCCGAAAGACGAGATTCCTCGTCTTGAGAGACTGGAAACGCCCAAAGAGGAGATGTGTGAGAGAGGGGTATCCGGAACCGAGTACATAGAGGCGAATATCGAAAGGAAGCCTGTTTATTACACGATACCTCGTGATAAATGGGTAACTATTGAAACAGCGTACGATGCGGCGAGTAGACTTTCAGAAAGGTTGAAAAGACGAAAGGCATTCGGAGGTGGTTCAATAACCGTGGGCGTGACCACTACGACTAGCGGGCATAAGCGGAGAAAAAGTGTCAGAGTCACACATTCTACCGTAAAAAGAAAAGGTTACGAACAAGACGATGAAGGGGGAGAAGTGAGGATTACGTATGAGGAAGATGCGCCTGAGATTGAATACGACGAATTAGTTGATATGCTACCGGGGTCGATTGATGGTTCGGTGGGGTCGGGGGAGTACGAAGAGACTGTTGAGGATATTCCAGTGATTCATAGAAAAATTGTGGAAGAGGAACAAAGCAGCTTTACTGACGAATACCGTCCTGTAGTTGGAGGGTGTCAGTTCAGACCTAATCGATATTTGCCACCTATAGGTACTCTTGGGACACCAGCCATCGACTATGAAAGAGGGGAACCGGTTATGGTAACCGCAGCACATGTTGTTGATGATGACTTGGGAGATCTTATGTACCAACCGGGTGGAATAGGTGCGGGTATTGGATACCAAGATAGGACTGCATACAATCCTCCAGATACAGGCGATGATATATTCTACGATGTGGCCACTATAGATTTAACCGAGGTTGATACTCCGGTGAGTGCAGAATGGCATTTAGCAGATTATGGGGGAGGTAAGTACGGTGATATAGATGGGACAATATGTGAGGATGCGCTAAAGGATAAATATGAAGGGAACACCAATGAAGACTTATGGCATCAGGGCAGAACTACCGGGAGAAAATCCGGATACGTGGATGAAATAGTTCCGAGCGATCACTCCGGCGGTCTTGGAGTTGTTGAGGCAGATGGTTTTGATACTGATGACGGCGACTCGGGGGGACCGTACTGGGTCACCTCGGAGGATGATATCTATATAGCGGGCATACATGCTCGTAGTCGCCCACGCGGTAATATGATGTGGGATGTGGAACAGTTTTGGGATATCGAAGTATTAAATCTATACCCCGACTGTTAATTGAGTAACCATGAAGAGACGTTATATACTATACGTACTTTGTCTATCCCTCTTAACCGGCTGTATATTCAATGAGGGAAAATTAGGAAAGGTAGATTTACTTGTTGCGTGGGAGGTGGAGCCGGAAGAGAATGCGGAGGTGATAGCACCGGACGACGAGAGGATAGCCGACATAGAACCGATACAACGCCTCCTGCAGAGGGTCAGAGAGGAAGAGCCTATGGATGGATTTTCCGATTATGCCGTCTCTATACGAGATTACGACGATGAGGATAGAGCAGAGGCTCTGTTCGCAGAAGCCGCTGAAGTGCTTGATGAATTACCGCAGTACAGCCATCCGGAAGCGGATATGGACGGGAGCTACATACGCACCAACGACACGGTGGCTCTCATAACCTACGAAGCCGAAGAATAGATTGAGCTATGAGATGGGGTAGTCCACGCGGTAATATGATGTGGGACGTGGAACAGATGTGGAATATCGAAGTATTAAATCTATATCCTGACTGTTAGCCAATTTACCATGAAGAGACGTAAGTTTCTACCGGTTCTCGCTCTACCGTTCCTTAGCGGATGTTTTGGGGAGGCTTACAGAAGAGTCTACCACCCACCCGGCACGCGGGTTATCTCTCTCCATGCGTGGAAAGTGGAGCCTGAAGAGGATGCGGAGGTGATAGAGTCGGACGACGAAAGGATAGCCGATATAGAGCCGATACAACGCTTACTGCAGAAGGTGAGAGAAGAAGAACCTGAGGAGGACCGTTCGGATTATTATCTCTCTAGGAGAGACTACATTCACGAGGAAGAGCTCGGGATTGAGGAGCTAGCCGACATACTCCGAGACAACGAAGACCGAGCCGCGGCTCGGTTCGCGGAAGCCGCTGACGCACTTAACGAGCTACCGCAGTACAGCCATCCTGAGGCGGAGAGGGAAGGAAGCTACATACGCACCGACGACACGGTGGTTCTCGTAGCATCCCTGTCCGAAGGATAGACACGAGAAAATATGAGACGAGACAACCTCATGAAACGGCGTGACGCCGTTCTTCGCCCACCGCCGCGGATCATACTACTTCGGATACGACGGAGAGACGTACGAGGTTCGGAGTCTGTAAGAGAGTGAGATGATAGGACGCGGGCAGAAAAAAGAAACAGCGGACTGCACTGACGCCTATCCCCGTTTCCTCTCGACGCGGTACTCCGAAATCAGCTTGTCGACAGTCTCCTCGGCGCGCTGTAGCCTTCTCTTCTCGGCGCGCTCCTCCCAGTCCTGTATAGCCTCCTCTATGTCATCCTCGCGTGTGATACCGAACTCGTCTATACGGCGCATCTCTATGCCCTCGGCGTCGGCGACCGGAACGCCCGCGTCGAACAGTATCTCGTCCGCCTCCGTCGACATAGAGCCGTTCTTGAGGACGAGCCTCGGACGCGTTTCGGCGAGGCGTTCTGCTGTTGCGCGTCCCGCGCCGCTCGCGTCCTCTAAGAGGACGATATCGCCCTCGCGCAGACCGAACGACATTTCCGCGTCTTCGAGTGCCGCCTTCGTGAACTCTTCGACAGCCTTGACGACGGCGTAGTCGTCGCCGAGTTCGTCGGCGAAGTCGGGATGCTCGACACGCCAGAGCTTCTTGAGCCGGTCGAGCTTGTCGCGCGTCTTCTTGCGAGCAACACGCTCCTTCTTGAGCTTTCTGCGCAGTTCGTCGTTCTTGCGCTCGAGCCTGCTGACCTCCCTGCGTTCGCGCACATCGCGCGCCTTCTGGCTCTTCGCATGCGTGACCTCGTCTTCAAGTTCGTCTATCTCGTCGTTCTTTCTGTCGACACGCTCCTCCATCTCCTCGACGTGCTCCTTGAGACGCGCGACCTGCTTTTCGAGCCTGCGTATCTGTTTCTCCTCCTCCGTAGGCTCGTACTGCTCCTCTTCGGTCTCTTCTTCGTCGCCGCCGCTCACAGCGTCTACCGCCGCCTCGACAGGGATTTCGTCCGACAGGACGCGTGCGAGAACCTCGTCCTCGTCAACGCCGCGTGGTGTCTTTCTGCGCACCGCGTCGAACTGGTCGGCGTGGTGTCGGCACGCGAACACAGCGGCGGCGGCGGCGTCGCGCTCGTGGTCGTTTTCGAGCCTGTACTCGTACTCGCTCGTCGCGCGTTTCTTGTCGACGACCTTCAGGTCGTCGTCGGGCGTCCATCCGACTGCGTCGAAAGAACGGCGTATCTTCTCGACGGTGCTCGGCATCGAACGTACGTCGGCGGCGACGACGACGGGACGCCCACGCTCTATTATCCATTCTATGACATCAGCCGTGTCCGTCGAACGTGAACTCGTGACGTTGAGAAGCTCGCCGTCGAGGCTCACGACCGCCGCTGCTGTCGTCGTGCCGGGGTCGATTCCCACGACGACCGCCTCGTGTCTCTGTGCCAACTCCTCGAACTCGATTCCGTCGCGCCTTACGGCGTCGACCTCGATACGCGTGTCGCCCGAGCGTTGGTTCGAGAAAGGTATCGCTGAGCGCGGCGCGTTTACGGTGAACTCGGCGTTTGCGAGACCGCCGTACTTCTCCGTGACCTCCTTCTCGTACTCGAAGCCCTCTTTGTCAAGGGTGTCCTCGACTTCGCGTGCGCGTCGCCGCACCGCGCCGTGTATCTTACGCGTGTACCTGTCTTCGCTCCATCCGCCGCTTCCAGTCGAACGTCCGCGCGAGACGCGTACCTTCGTCGTGTCGTCGAAGGCGCGTACGACGTAGCCGACGTTCTTGGCGGCGAGACGCGCGCTCGCTTCCGCCTCACGTATCGGCTTCTTGGCGTACGGCACGTCGTGGCGCGACGCTACGCGCGAAAGGGGTTCGGGGCTTTCATCGCCCGTCACCTGCACTAACCTCGTCGAGTCGGGTAGCCTACGAAGGAGGTGCACAAGACTGTCCTTGTCCTCGGCGAGTTCGTAGACGTTGTCGGTTGCGACGATATCTGGCTCCTCGTTCTCGACGAGTCTCAGGAGCTTTCTGAGCGAGACGACGTCGCGTTCGACCTCCTCCTCCGACAGTCTAACGAGCGCGTACGAAGGAGAGTCGCCGCGTACGTCGCCGCTGTGTACGTCGACGCCGTATACGGTAGCGTCGAGCGCGTCTGTGCGGCTCTTCACA
>JAQZDD010000406.1 GCA_028751055.1 Euryarchaeota archaeon Ods04
GTTTCGGTCGGGTAGACGACCACACCACCGCTGCGCACGAGAGTCGCCGCCTCCTCGACGGAGACTTTCTTCAGGCTCATAGGTCGACGTCGACCTCTGCGTCCTCCGTCGCATCCGCCAGACCGTCTCGTTTCGCCTGTGGCGTGAACCTCTCGGATATCTCGCGGTCTTCAAGGACGGCTTCGAACCTGTCGGCGTACTCGCCGTCCGCCTCGTCCGAACGGCGGCGTGCCTCTACAGCACGTCTGTACGACCTAACCGTAGAACTGCTCACACCGAGTGCATCCGCCGCCTCCGTGTTCGTGACATCCTCGTCGACGAGTTCTTCAAGCTTCTCAATGTCGAAAGGCGCGTCGAAGTCGGAGTCACGGAACAGATGTAGCTCGACGCGCGCCCTCCGTACAGTCTTGTCCAAGCTGTCGTCACCGAGTTCGCGCGCTATCTCGGCGTCGGACGCGCCGTCGTGGTAGAGACGCACGACCTGTACGACCTCGTCGTCGTCGAGAGAGGTCTCGAACCCGTACTCGTCACGCATCTCGTCGACGGTTTCGAGTATCTCCTCGTCTATCTCGTCCTCGCCGGGTAGCGTGCCGCGCTCCTCCTCACGCTCCTCGGTTACCGTGGACTCGTCTGTGACATCGACAAATATGTCGCGGAGTTCCTCGGCTTTCTTCTCTCTCTCCCTTTCGTCGTCAGTCATTTCTCGTCACCTTGGTACGCAAACTACTTTATGTCGTTTCCGAAGCCACATAAAGCCAGCGACGCCGTTACATGGATTGATATTTAACCCGCCGTCGACAGTCTGCACGTATGACAGTAGCGGTTCTGACAGGCGTGCCGGGCGTAGGAGCGACGACCGTAGCTGATGAGGCTAACGAGATACTTACGGAGAGAGACGCCGAGTACGAGGTCGTCTCGTTCGGGACGGTCATGCTCGAAGTGGCACGCGACGAAGGTCTGGTTGAGGAGCGCGACGAGATGCGTAAGCTACCGAGCGACGAACAGAGACGTGTACAGGAGCAGGCAGGCGAACGTATCGCCGAGCGCGCCGAGGAGACCAACATCATGGTCGACACACACTGCACCATCAAGACGCCCGAGGGATACCTTCCCGGCTTGCCTGAGTGGGTGCTCCGTGGTCTCCAGCCCGACATCGTGGTTCTGGTCGAGACGGACCCCGACGAGATAATGTTCCGCCGTCTGGACGACGAGACTCGCGCACGCGACATGGAGAGCACGAGAGAGATAGCGACGCATCAGGACATGAACCGGAACGCCGCTATGAGCTACGCGACGCTGACGGGCGCGACAGTCAAGATAGTCGAGAACCCCGACGGCGGCGTCGAAGAGGCGGCGGAGGAACTCGCCGACGCGCTGGAATGAGGAGACGGCGTAGCATACGTCTAACGAAAGCCCTTTCAACGAACATGGACAATCTCCAGCGATGAGCAAGACGAGGAGGAAGGCGAAGAACCTCATAGAGGAGGACTCCGAGATGGAGTCCGTGCTCGAACGAGTCCTTGAGATACAGGACGA
>JAQZDD010000019.1 GCA_028751055.1 Euryarchaeota archaeon Ods04
AGGCGAACTACCAGACGCATCTGTTCATCGCCGTCCTGCTGAACCTCTCCACCTCTCCCCTCGATACCCCCTCTAATCCGTCCGTGAACTCCTCGGCGCGTTCGCGGTCGGCGAACGGGTGCGGGTTACGTCCGGCTGGCGTTTCGACGAGTTCGGGGTCGAATATGAACAGGTAGTAGGCGTCCTGTCCGTCGATAGTCTCGCCCGTCTCGTAGTCGGTTACCCATACCTCCGCGACATCGGCGTCCGAAACACCGAATGACCGGGGTGATGTGTAGTACGCGCCCATGCATCCCGAGGTGCAGAAGAAGGCTCTCTCGCCGTCTTCGTGGAGTATCTGGGCGTTCCAGTCGGGGTAGTCGGTGACACCGCGGGCGCAGACGGCGCACGACTCGTCGGGGTAGTCGGCAGGCTCGGCTTCGACTACCTCTTCCTCTCCCTCTCCCTCCCCTTCTTCTTTTTCTCCGCTGTCTGCTCCTTGGGCGTCTATGTCTCCGAGACAGCCCGTCGTTCCCGCGACGACAGCGGACGCTGTGAAGACGAGCAGACTCCGTCTCCGAATCGACGGCTCGCCGTTCTTCATCGGCGAAATATACCGTCCGTCGAAACATAAGACGACTGGTTCGTGGTTCGAAAACGCGTTTCCAGAATCGGGCGCGAAGACCACGCGCCACGTAAACTCTGTTTCGCTATACGGAAAACGCGCTGAACGACGACATGGACGCGGAAGATTTAGGCGGCTCGCACGACGAGTCAGAACATGAACGAACAAGGTACGCGTCTGACCTCGGAACCGACGACCCTCGGCGTCGTAGGCGGAGGACAGCTCTGTCGCATGTTGTGCGAGGCTGTCTCGCCGCTCGGCTTGGAGGTTGTCTTCACGGACCCGACGCCCGACGCACCAGCGAACCACGTCGCACGCGAACAGATTGTGGCGGAATTCGACGACGAAGAAGGTCTGAAGAAGCTCGCCGAGCGTGCCGACGTTCTGACGTACGACATCGAACTCGCCGACCCTGATGCCGTCGAACGTGCCGCCGACGAACACGGCGTGCCCGTACATCCGCATCCCGACACGCTCCGGACGATACAGGACAAGTACGTCCAGAAAGAGGCTCTGACTGACGAGGGCGTGCCCGTTCCAGCGTACCGCGCCGTCGAGACTGTCGAAGACCTGCGGAATGCGGCGGACGAACTCGGTCTTCCGCTCATGCTTAAGGCGCGCGAGGGCGGCTACGACGGACGCGGAAACGTGCCGGTCGAGACGCGCGACGACTACGAAGAAGCACTCGACGCGCTTGAAGGACCGGCGATGGTAGAGGAGTTCGTCGACTACGACCGCGAACTCTCAGTAATAGCCGCGCAGGGCGACGGCGAGACGGCACTCTTCCCTGTCACGGAGACGGTACACGAGGAAGAGATTCTGCGCCGAACCGTCACGCCCGCACGGACGGACGAGGAGACGCGTGAGACAGCGCGCGAAGTGGCGCGTGATGTTCTCGAAGTCATGGGTGGACGCGGCGTCTACGGAGTCGAGATGTTCGAGGACGACGGCGAGATACTCGTCAACGAAATCGCGCCGCGTCCGCACAACTCGGGACACTGGACGATAGAGGGCACGCACGTCTCGCAGTTCGAACAGCACGCGCGGTGTGTCGTCGGTATGCCGATCGGAACCACGGCGTTACGCGCGCCGACCGTCTCGGTCAACATCTTGGGCGACGGCGGACCGCGCGATGTCTCGCTCGCGGGCGTCGACGACCTCTTAGAGTCGCGCGCACATCTCCACTGGTACGGCAAGGAGGAGGAACGCCCCCTGAGGAAGTTAGGACATTTCACGCTGACGGGCGACGCACACACGGATGCTGAGGACGAGGACGAGGCAGAGAAAGCTACCGACGCACTCTTGCGCGAGGCGGACGACGTACACGGTAAACTGAGGTTCGAAGAATGACCGACGAAGTAGAACGTCTGATAGAGAGACTCGAAGAAGAAGCTGATGCCGAAAGCCCCGAAAACACGCCCGACGTCGGCATCATCATGGGCTCCGACTCGGACTTCGACGTGATGATGGGAAGCGGCGACCCGGACGCGCGCGGCGGCGCGTACGACGCCCTGACACGTCTCGGCTTCGAGGAGCAGACGGAGTACCACGAACCGCCCGAAGCGCGTTTCACCTTCGAGACTTACGTCGTCTCGGCGCACCGCACCCCCGACCTGATGTACACGTACGCCGAGACTGCGGAGGCGCGCGGAATCGATGTTATCATAGCGGGCGCGGGCGGAAAGAGTGCCGACCTGCCCAACATGACCGCCTCAGTCGCGTACCCCGTGCCGGTCGTCGGTGTGCCTGTACAGGAAAAATCAGTCGACAGCGTAATCGGCATGCCGACGGGCGCGCCTATCACGGCGGTCGACGCAGGAAAGTCGTTCAACGCCGCTCTTTCGGCGGTACAGTTCTTAGCACTCGAACACGACGAACTCCGCGAAAGACTGAGAGAGTACCACGACGAACTACGCGACGGCGTCGGACGTGTATCGCGCGAGATGCACGACGACGGAACGGCGGCGTTCAGAGAACGTTAAAGCCAGTCCTCCGACCAGTCGCCCAGAGCGTCGAGAGCCGGACCGAGCGCGTCTCCTTTCGCTGTCAGGCTGTAGTAGCTCGCTATCGGACGCTCCTCAACGCGTCTCTTGACCAGTCCAAGCTCTTCGAGGTCGTCCAAGACGCGTGAGAGTGTGCTCGAACTCGCGCCCGTCGACTCCTTGAGTTGGTTGAAACGTTTCTCGCCGTCCTGTAGGTCGTGTATGACGACGAGACGCCACTTCGAGCCTATCTCGTCGACTGCTTCGACGACAGGGCAGGCTTCGCTGTTCTTCTCCTTCACCTCGTCCGTCTTCGTCGTGGATGTGGACTCAGGTTTCATGCACGTTACCTTGTCACGTCTACGGTGCCGAAGTTATATTAGGTTTTCTCTCGAAGTAGGTAGTGCAATGGAACCGAGTACGAATCTAAAACTGCGGCGCGCAAAGACTGAACGGAACGTACCGGGGTGGAGAAGATGACAGAGTTCGAGGAGGTTCTCAGGACGCGTAAGAGCGTACACGACTACAACGACGAACCGCTCGACGACGAGACTTTGGAGGAGATATTCAACAGAGCCGCTCTCGCGCCTTCGGGCTACAACCTACAGCCGTGGGAGTTCCTCGTCCTGCGCGACGACGAGAACAAACAGGCTCTGCGCGAGGTCGCGTACGACCAAGAGCACGTCACCGACGCCGCGGCGGCGGTCGTCGTCCTCGGCAACAAGGACCCTGCGGCACACGCAGAACCCGTCATGCAGAGCTGGCTTGACGACGGACATATACCGAACGAGGACGTGCGCGACGCACTCTTGGAGAACATCGAAGGAATGGCTGAGATGCCCGAGCAAGAGCGGCGCGTCTGGACGACACGCAGCACCGCACTCGCCGCTATGACGCTGATGTTCGCGGCGTGGGACGAGGGCGTCGCAACCTGCCCGATGGAGGGATTCGACGCGGAAGGCGTCGTCGAGACGTTTGACGTTCCCGAAGGCTATGAACCCGTGATGCTCATCACGATGGGATATCCTGCGGACGGCGCGGCGGCTATAGAGAACGGACGGAAGGAACGCCGTCCTGCCGACGAAATCATCCACTACGAGGAGTTCGACCCCGTCGGAGAGACGACGTTCGGGGAGTGAGACGTTCTTCGGCGGTCTCGGATGAAGTAGCATAACCGCAAGACTGCGTAACGAAAACAACCGTTTTCGCTTACCAAGCCTATTTTACCCCACGTGACATACCTCCGGCTAGACATGGCTAACAGAAAGAAGTCATCGGCGGGGTACAGAGCGACGGGCGCGTTCCTGCTCGTTCTCGCTCTCGTCGTGACAGCGGGATGTATAGGCGGCGTTGACGCTGAGGAGGTACGCGAGGACGCGCTCGAAGCGATGGAGTCGGCGGACACGTACGACTTCGAGATGGAGATGGATATGACGATGGGCGGCGACGACACGCCGGGTGAGCTTTCGGTGTCGATGGACGGCGAAGGCTCCGTCGACGAGGCTGAGGAGCGTATGGAGATGTTCATGACGACCGGTATGCTCGGCTTCCTTGAGATGAACCAAGACGTGTACGTCGTTGACGACACGATGTACATGAAGATGGACATGGGAGACATGGGTGGAATGGAAGACGTTGAAGGCGCGGACGAAGAGTTCGAGGAGTGGCTGAAGATGGAGGGCGAGCCGATGGTGTCGGAGATGTGGAACTCGTACTCGTACGCCGAGCAGTATCAGGAGATGCTCGAAATCTCCGAGGTTAGCTACGAAGACGACGCTGAGGTTGACGGTGAGGATGCCTACGTCATCACGCTACAGCCTGACCCAGAGGAGTACGACGAACTCGCGCAGGAGCAGATGGGTAGCATGGATATGTTCGACGGCATGGGAATGGAGGAAGAGATGGACGAGATGGAGGAACTGTTCGGCGAGGTAACGACTGAGGAGATATCCGCCACCTACTGGATATCTCAGGATACCAACTACATACTCCGGTCGCAGTCGGAAGCTACCGTGACGATGCCGATGGGGATGAACGGCGACGAGGTCACGACGACGATGGAGGCTGACATACGTATGTTCAACCACGGCGAGGATGTCGACATACAGCTTCCCGACGAGGCGGAGAACGCCGTGCCGTTCGACGAGTTCATGATGGATGAGGCACACGGCTCCCACAGTGTCGACGAAGACAGCGACCACGTAAGAGAGTCAGACCGACACGGCTCCGACGACGGCGCGGAGCCTGACGACAGAGTAGACGATGGCTGGGGTGTCGATGTTCCTGACGACGTAGAGGCAGACGAGGAGGTCGACGACCTCATAGAGAGCGTCGAGGTTGAGGTACACGAGTTCGACGACGCGCCCGACACCTACTGGGTTACCGTCCATTTCGAGGAGTTTGAGGGCGAATGGCTGAGGGTCGAGTCGGTCGAATCAGGCGGATATAACACCGTCGACTCACCCGGTATGACCGACTACCTTGGCGTTGACGTGGCTCCTGAAGGCGACGAGATAGTCGTGACGCTCGCGGAGGAGGACGGTACAGTCGTCGAACAGCGCGAGACGTACGAGCCTTAGGTGTTTTTCCGTTACTTTTTCCTTTCGTGAGTGTTTGAGCCGTGTGCAAGGGTAGATGCTATACGTGTTGACTACGTAGGGTAGGTAAGATGACGAACTGCGTCTACAGGCTCGACTCAGGTTTCGAACTGAGACTCGAAGATGTGTACAGCTACTTCGAAGAATACGAACCCCCCCAAGGAGTAGACGACGTAGAGGTGGAGCGCAGAGGAAACAAGCTGATAGTCGCCGCGGTCGGCTCCGACGAGACGACGCCGAAGTACACGCCGTCGGCACAGCTCAAGGCTGACGTGACGGAGAGACGGATGTACGAGACAGACGACGGCTGGTCAAGGGAGCCACCCGAGAACGACCGCCGTACCGCGCCGCATCTCAAGGAGGAGCCTGAGACAAAGCTCATCGAGTTCGCCTGTTTCAAAGGTGACCGCGAGACTGTACTGCAGAACACCGACCTGCAGTACGAGATGTTCGAGGTACTCTGTGACCTCGCACAGCACGCAAGCGACGGAGAACTCACGGCTGTCGTCGCAGTCGAAGGAGACTTGTGCGCGACACGTATCGTGGAGGGTGAGGAGAGGAAAGCGTGTCTCGAAGTCGTCGACGAGAGCGAGGGCTGTCCCGACAACACGTCGAACTGGCGTAACAACAGTCTGATAAGCGACTGACACGGTACGCTGAGGCTCGGTAGCGGGACGCGAGCGCGGGCGACCGACGAGGTTTTATTATCCGTAGACGCTGTTTTGGTTCATGGAAGACGGCTCCCGTCTCCGACGTTTCCGACGTTATCTCTGGCATCTCGACAGAAGGACGCGCCGTCTGCTACGTATGGAACCCGCGGCTTTCGTCGAAAGCTCGCCTTGGGCTACGGAGGAGGAAAAGGAACTCGTCGCGCGTCTTTCGGGAAGCGGTGGAAACGCTGGAGGTGACGGCGGTAACGGAGGACGAGACGGCTCAGGTGGGGGAGACAACGGAAACGGCGGCGGAAACAGTGACGGCGCGGGAGAGGACAACGGAAAAGACGAAAGAAGGAGTGACGAATCCGACGGGAGCTTCAGGTTAGCGCGTACCGACGAGGGCTCGTCTTTCGACGTTGGCGGCAAGTACGGAGTCCGTCAGAAGGTCGGCTTGGTGCTCGGACCGTTACTCTTCGCTGTCATCCTTCTCGCGCCCAACCCAGAAGGTCTCTCGTACGCCGGACAGGCTGTCGCCGCGTCGACGGCATGGGTAGCAGTCTGGTGGATATCTGAAGCCGTACCCATCCCTGCGGCGTCGCTCCTGCCTCTCGTCCTCTTCCCCGCGACGGGCGCGGTGGGCGCGGAGGAGACGGCGGCACCCTACGCAAGCCCTATCATCTTTCTGTTCATGGGCGGCTTCTTCATCGCGGTCAGTATACAACGCTGGGGCTTGCACAGACGTATCGCGCTCCGTACGGTGTCAGCGATAGGCACCAATCCGCGTTTTATCATACTCGGCTTCATGGTTGCGACCGCGTTCCTTTCTATGTGGGTTTCGAACACCGCGACTGCGGTCATGATGACTCCGATAGGTCTCGCTGTCGTCGCACAGTTAGCCGGTATCGTCAAGGAAAGCAGCATCGACGTTCCTATCAGGCAGGGCGAGTTCAACTTCGGAACCGCGCTCATGCTCTGTATCGCCTACTCGGCGTCGGTCGGCGGCGTCGGTACTCTCATCGGAAGCCCGCCCAACATCGTCTTCGCGGGTGCAGTTAGCGAGGTCTTCGGACAGGAGATATCGTTTCTGGACTGGATGCTCTACGGCGTCCCCATCGCAGTCTTGGGCGTCGTCGGTGTCTGGCTCTACGTCGCAAACTTCCTTCTCAAGCCGCGTATCGACACCGTACCCGGCGGCTTGGACGTGATAGAAGACGAACTAAAGGGTCTCGGACCGATGTCGCGCGAGGAAAAGCTCGTTCTCGGCGTCTTCGTCGCTACCGCGCTCGCATGGATAAGCCGCGAGTTTGTCATAAATCCGTTCCTGCCCGGTGTCGGCGACAGCACCATCGCGGTAGCGGGCGCGCTCCTTCTGTTCCTGATACCGGCGCGTGACGAAGACGGCGAACTCACCTTCCTGCTTGACTGGACGACGGGGCTGAAGATACCGTGGGGCGTCATACTCCTCTTCGGCGGCGGTCTGTCGATAGCCGCGGGCTTCAACCAGACAGGTCTCGCCGACTGGATAGGCGGTCTTCTCATCGGTCTCGAAGGTGTTCCCTTCGTCGTCGTTATCGCGGCTGTCGTCACCCTCACGATATACATGTCGGAGATAACCTCGAACACCGCCACTACGGCGATGCTAATGCCCGTGCTCGCTTCGCTTGCTGTCGGAATCGCCGTACATCCCTACGGAATAATGATAGCAGGTGCGACTGCGGCTTCGTTCGCCTTCATGCTCCCGGTTGCGACGCCGCCGAACGCCGTCGTCTTCGGTTCGGGCTACATAACGATGTCGCAGATGGTGCGCGTCGGATTCGTTCTCAACATACTCGGTATCGTTCTCATCGTTGTCGTCGCTCTGACGTGGCTTCCGTTCGCGTGGGGAATCGACGTTACACAGCTACCACCGTGGGCTTCGTGAGACTGTCGTGCGCGGGGCGAAAGGAAACGGAGACGGTATACGTGCGCGGTACGGGAGTTTGTCAAAGGACTGTCGTGCGAGCATGTACACAGCCGAGATATTCGTCGACTCTACGGGCGACTCACTGGGCGCGTTCCGGTTCGGTTCTGAGCCGCGTCTCGACAGACGTGTCGTCGTCGACGGGAAGGAGTACATCATAGTCGGCAAGACCGAACTCAGCCATCCGAACGCCGAGTACGACTACGAGGTGCGCGTCATGCCCGACGACTACTTCTTCGACGAACGTTCGAGCGTCGGGTGAGCCTGCTCTGGAGGCACGCGCTTATTACGGCGTGTCCCTTACATCCGCTTCGGAACACAGACAGAACCATGTTCACAAGAAGGGACGCTCTGAGACTCGCGGCTGGTACTGTCGCCGTCGGCGCGTCGTCGGTGACCGTCGTTCCCGCCGTCTCGGCGTCCGAGGGGGAAAACTGGACGATGCCGCGTTACGACGCGGCGAACACGGCGAACCCGCCACGCGGACCTGAGACGGCTGTACGTGAGAGATGGACAGCCGAAACGGATGCGGGCGTCGTGGGTACGCCCGTCGTCGCCGACGGCACCGTCTACTTCGCCGAAAGAGGCGGGACGGTACGCGCACTCGACGCAAGTGACGGCGAGACAGTCTGGGAGTTCGACACCGAAGGAACCGTACGGTCGCCCGTCTCGTACGCCGACGGTGTCGTCTACGTCACGGCGGACGCAGTCAGCTACGCGCTCAACGCCGACGACGGCACCGAGCGGTGGACGCACAGGGGCACGGGCGTCAGTTCGTCGGCTGCCGTCAATGTCGGCGACAGGGTCTACGTGGCTAAGTCGAGCAGACTCTACGCGCTCGGCGTGCATACAGGAACGTCTGTCTGGAGCTACCAAGCCAGCGGCGTAGTGTCGGCTACGCCCGCCGTCGTCGGCGATACCGTCTACGTCGCCGACGAGAGCGGTGAGCTGCACGCGGTCGACGCCGACGACGGCTTCATGCGGTGGAGGTCGACGGTCGGTTCGTCCGTCGAGGTCGCGCCGGTCGTCGCCGACGGGACGGTATACGCGGTCGGGACACAGGGACGTGTACGTTCGTTCGACACCGGTGGCAACGAACGTTGGACTCAGGAGGTTTTCGCGCGCGTAGAGGCTCCGCCAGCCGTCGGCTCGAACCACGTCTACGTCGCCACGTCGGACGGCGTGCACGCATTGCGCACGTCGAACGGCTGGGTAGACTGGGAGTTTGAGGAGGGAAGTGCGACGGCACCTGCGGTCGCAGGCGGCACCGTCTACGCAGGCGTCGGCGGCACGCTATACGCTCTCGACGCGGGTACGGGAGAGGAGGACTGGTGGTACGACACCTCAGGCGTCTCGTCGCCAGCGGTCGTCGGCGACTCAGCCTGCTTCGAGACGGCACGCGGCGTGACGCTTGTCCGTGAGGGGATACCGTCGCCGGAGATAAGCATAACGCAGGTCGCTGTCGGCGTGGACGTGGTCGAACCGGGCGACGAGGTGGAGGTCGGCGTGAGGCTGGAGAACGTCGGCGAGGCGGATGGCTCTTTCTTAGTCTCGCTCTACGCCAACGGAACCGTAGTCGACGAGGCGGAGCCGACCGTACCGCGCGGCGAGACGCGTGACGTTACGTTCACGGCGACGTTCGACGAGCCGGGTGACCGCGACCTGCGCGTCAACAGGGTGGAAGCAGGGTCTGTGTCGGTCGTCGGTGTCGAAGAAGA
>JAQZDD010000285.1 GCA_028751055.1 Euryarchaeota archaeon Ods04
CGCGCCCTTCTGTTCGACTTCGAAGCCGTCGCGCCGGTACCGTCTCATCACGTCGCACGCCTCCTCAGCGGCACGTTTCGCCGTCTTCAGTTCGTCGGAGAACCCCGTTCCCGTGTCCATACGTAACCGTCCCGCTCCCGCATCTATAGAGTTGCGGCGTTCGACGCACTCTCACACCGCAGGATTCGATATAGCTGTTTAGGGTTTATCGACCCGAAAAGGACGTGACGAATCCGTCTACGTCTGCACTCTGTTTTCCTGCCGGTGACCGTCGCACCTGTCTTGACGGGTAGGCGCAGTTCGAGTATCGCTGTCGACACGGCACGCCTATCTCCTCGGGTTCGAATCCGGAAATCTTGACGCGCAGGACGAACCGTCTTCCTCGCACAGCTCGTAGCTGTCACTACCCTGCTCACTGCCTCGGTCACGTCTCGGTCACTCCTTGCCTCGGAGAGTCTTCTCGGGAAGCTGGTGCTCTGAAGCCATAATCCGATGCCTCTTCGGTTTCTGACGGTCCCGAGCCGTAGCCATCAACTCCTGAACGCTATATCAACCTCTTTTAGCCCTCGCCGCGTACGTCCGGCATGGCAGGCTTCCCGACGCGCCGTCCGCGCCGCCTAAGACGCGACGGCGTCCGCGACATCGTGCGTGAGACAGACGTTTCGTCAGACGACCTCGTCGCTCCGCTTTTCGTTGATGCGACGGCGGACGAACCCGTCGAGATACCGAGCATGCCCGACGAGCAACGTTATCCGCTTGACGACGCCGTGGTACGCGCCGGCGAACTGCGCGACTTGGGTGTCGGTGGCGTGATGCTCTTCGGCGTCCCCGAGGAGAAGGACGAACAAGGTACACGCGCTTGGGCGGAGGACGGCATCGTCCAGAGAGCGACGCGCCGCATAAAGAACTCGACGGACGACCTCGTTGTCTTCACCGACCTCTGTATGTGCGAGTACACCGAACACGGACACTGCGGCGTACTGAACGACAAGGGACACGTCGACAACGACGCGACGCTCGCCTACCTCCGCAACATCGCCGTCTCGCAGGCGGAGGCAGGCGCGGACTTCGTCGCTCCGTCGGGAATGATGGACGGAATGGTGGGTGCGATACGTGAGTCGCTCGACTCACACGGATACTCCGACGTGGGAATCCTTTCTTACGCCGTCAAGTACGCGAGCGCGTTCTACGGACCGTTCCGTGACGCCGCCGACTCCGCACCATCGTTCGGACACAGACGCCGTTACCAGATGGACCCCGCGAACACACGCGCGGCGTCTGTCGAGGCGCGTCTCGACGCGCAGGAAGGCGCGGACATGCTCATGGTGAAGCCCGCTCTGCCCTACCTCGACATCGTGAGGCAGGTACGCGAGGAGCATGACCTGCCTGTTGTCGCCTACAACGTCTCGGGAGAGTACGCGATGCTCAAGGCTGCGGATGAGAAAGGCTGGTTGGACGCCGAGGAGACGGCGGAAGAGAGCCTTATGTGCATAAAGCGCGCAGGCGCGGACTTAGTCGTCACCTACTTCGCCGAAGAACTCGCGCGGCGCGTCTGACTGGCGCGGGTTCTTTCCGATATCGTTCGAATGAGGACGCGGAGTCTCTTGGTACAACGGGAAGATTGATTATCCTCCCGTCCATTTTCCCGACGATGTCCGATGAGAAGTCCGACACAGAAGAACTCAAGAAGAGCCTCAGGAAACGCGTAGACGAACTCGACGACGAGATAGACGAGCGTGTCGATAAGGGCAAGGACGGTCTCAAGAAACTCACGTCGGGCGTGCGCGACAAGATAGGCGGTATAGGCGACGGCGACGACGACGGCGAAAGGCTCGAAAAGGTGCGCGAGGAACTCGACGAACTCGAAGACAGGATAGACGACAGCGTCGACCAAGGTAAGGAGAAGACGAAAGGCATCCTCAAGGACGCGCGCAAGAAGGTCGACAAGCTCGAAGACAGGATACGCGACTGACTGCTGTTTAGAACTCGTGCCCGCACTCGGGGCACTTATGATTCTTCTCCTCGTTCCGTAGCTCCTCACTCGACCGGCGTATCTCGCGCATCGCCTCACTGATACGGTCCTGCACGTCGGACTCGTGGTCTAAGTCGACCTCCGCGCCCTCAACCTCAAGCAGGAAACGCGCCGTCTCCGTCACTTCGTACATCATCTCGTCCAACTCCTCCGTGGTGAAGAAGCCCGACATCGCGCCGTACAGGAAAGTCGCGCCAGACTTGCGTACCTTGTCCTCGAAAGACGCGCGCGCCTGGTTCACGGCTTGCGGCGTGTATGTCTCCTCCATGAAAGGGACGAGTTCGGGGAGGTTCTCCCCCACTAGCGTCATCTCGACGCCCGTCTCGGTACGGAAGTCTGCGCAGAGGCGCGCAATCGCCCATTCGCGCGCCGTGACGTAGGTGCGTTTACGGACGAAGTCGTTGACGCGGTCGTACCGCGCGCGGTCGACCTTCTTGAAACGGTCGTACTTACGGACGCG
>JAQZDD010000080.1 GCA_028751055.1 Euryarchaeota archaeon Ods04
GATGCGGCGCGGTCACTCCAACAATCTACCTGTACCATACCGATGTTGTCCTGCACGAGTCCTCCGCGTCCGTCGATGCCCGAGACACCTGTCTCCCCGCCGCCCTGTACATTCTCATCGACCCGCGTGAGAGTGACCTGCGGATTCTCCGACTCTTGGTCGTACCGCCCTGTGTGGATGCTCGGTACGTCAGAGAGTGTCGTATTCGACGCATCCCAGTCCTGTTCGAGGACGAGTTTGGCGGCTATCTTCGGCTGCGGCATCTATATCGGCTCCGCCTTGATGCTACCTCGGAGGTTTCCAGACCGGACTTGTGGATGGCTCGGGTCAGTACCCGGACTCCTTCCACTCTGCTCGGCTGCGGCGTTTATCTTCATCTGCCGTTCAAGACTCTGTGCTATGAGTCGTGAGACCTCAGCCGCAGAGTCCGCGTCATCGACGCTCTTGTTCATGTGCCGCCGCACGAACGCTTCCGGGTTAGCGTCGAACTCGTCGATAGCCGGTCGAAAGAACGGGTATGCAGGCATCTTGCTCGTCCCGAGTTCGAGATGTACAGAGTACTGTGCGCTCGAACCAACTATCCATTCTCGACCGCGAAGCCAGTCGCGGAGGTCTCTGACGACTCGGCGTGTATCGGATACGCCGGTTAGCGTAAGGTCCATTAAGTTACCCTCCTTTGCCGTGTACTTTCGCAGACGAGGACGCCGCCGCCACGGTTGCCTGCGCGGACGACCTTGTATTCTACGCCTTCAGCGCGGATGAGACTCTGCGGCGGTTCGTCGGACACTGGTTCGTCTTCGTCGATGTATATCTCAATATCCGGATTCGTCCCGATTTCGTTACCTGTTGGTTCTTGGTCGTCGGTCGGTCTCCGCTTCCTGTCGATGAGTATTTTCACTTCTTTTGTGTAGTCTACTTCGAAGATGTCGTCGCCGTAGTCGTCTTCGCCGACTACTTCGCGCACCACGAGCGTGGCGTCGATACCTCCTCGTTCGAGTGCGCGGCGTGCCTTGAATCCCATCTCTGTACCTATGCTTGTACACTCCAGAACTTGCCTTGCCCTTCGGCAAGACGGTTACTCTCGTCGTAGCGAAGAGCCTTCTGTCCGTGCGGCGTGTTCCGAAGTGCGTCCTCGCTGTCGAACGCCCCTACGTAGTCGTAGCTGGCAGGTCCGGTATCCTCGCTCTCGACCATGCGCTCAGACTCGACTTCGTACTTGATGGCGTGTCGCGTCAGTTCGCGCTCTATCTTGGCGAGACGGCGGTCGCTCATGTCAGTATCTGAGAGTGTCTCGTCGACAACCATGTTCGCATCGTCGATTATCTCGCCTATCTCGTCATCAGTGAGTTCAGTCTCGAAGCCGCCGCTCTTGACATCTTCGGCGTCCGTGCGGGTCATGAATTAATCTCCGTCGCCCTCTGCATCCTCCGACGAGAGGCTGTCGAGGCGTTCGTCTATCGCATCGAGAGCTGTCTGCCGCCCATCTCCGCCTGCTTCGAGTTCGCGGAGACGGTTCAGCGTCGCCTCGTCGCCGATGGCTGCGACCGCGTCGCTTACGTCGTCGACTGTGCCATCGAGTATCTCAGTGAGGTTGTCTTCGTCGGGCGGCGTCGTCTGCTCTTCTTCCTCTGTATCTTCGTCGGCACCGCCTTCGCCCTCTTCATCGTCTACGCGTACCCAGCCGCGTTCAAGGTACGTGTCGACACGTTCTTCGGGTACGTCGTAGACGCCGCTGCCGCGGTATTTGTCGCCCAGCTCGCGGTCTACGAACGTCGTATCACGCCCCCATCTAAGTTCAATCATGTGCCTCCTCTATCAGATGTCCTGTATGATGCCCCAGTGGTCGGGGAGGTGCAGGTGGAAGCCTACATCTTGGAACGCGCGTAGCACCGATGTCGGCGGGTCTGCCTTCATCCATGTGTGTGTTCCGAAGCCGCGCGTCCCGTCGATGGCGAAGTCCCCCACGTGGTCGGGTGCGTCCACGTCGTCGAACGCACCGACGTTGTCTTCGAACCACGGCTGGAACGCCGAAGACGCACCGGGCTTGCCGATGACCGCGCACCGTACCTGTTCGCCTGCGTTGGGGTCGTACGGTTCGAGGACGTTGTCCATCGCCGCATCGTCGACATCGGTTACTATGTTACCGTCTTCGTCGAGGTAGTTTCCGTCGCCGTCGGTACGCGGGATATCGACCTCGACGATGCGTATCTCAGGTAGTTCGTCGTCGATGAGACGCTCGACCTGTTCGGTGTTGAGACGCTGTATCTCGACGCCGCTGAACCTGTCTCGCATATCTCCGTTGTTCTTGATGTCGTGCCACAGTCGCGGCGAGAAGTAGCCACGGCTCGAAGTGTCGACGTTCGCGTCGAAGAACGTCTGGTTCGCTTCACGGAGTTCGAGTATCAGGTCAGTGATGTCGGCGTACGGTTCCGCGTTCGTAGTATCACTCCATGCCGTCGACGGCGTGATGATGTTCGACTGAGGTATGTCACTGTGTGCTGTGGAACCGTCTTCTCCGATGAGTCCTTCGACTTCACTGTCACCCTGCCAACAGTACTTTTCGCGGGCGAGAAGTATCTTCGTACGGAGGTCCATCGCCGCCCAGCGGAACAGCGAGAGTACTTCGCGCTCGCTGTTGAGCTTAGCGTCCGTCTCCTTCTCCGGCATCAGCTTCTCCGAGTAGTACGTCGTGTCTATCTTCTCCTCGTCGATATCCCCGAGCGTGCCGATAGGACTCTCGCTGTCACGGTCTATCGGGCGCATCGGTGCTACTGCACCACCGATGGTGAAGTATGTCTCTTCAGGTGCGTCGAGGTTGACTACCGGGAACTCGCTGGATGCCGACGCCGTCCGTCCGTCGCCGTTGATGGCTTCCATCTGGTCTATGTCCCGTACTATCTCTTCGCGGAGCGTCTTCGGCGAGAGTAATCCCGCCTTCGCTATGTCAATTTGTCCCATTTTCTACCTCCTCAGAATCTGGTTCTGACTACCGCGACCTTCTCGGCGGTCGCTGCCGTGCTCCGAGTGCCTGTCGCCCACACGTATCCGACTATCTCACGGTCGTCGTCATCGGCGTCGACGAAAGCTTCGAGTTCGCCGTCCGGGTTGATGATGACGTATCCGTCGCCGGGGCTGAGGTTTTCTGCATCTGCTTCCTCGTACCAGTCGACAGGACCTCCAAGGAATACCGCCGACGTTCCTGCCGAATCTCCTTGGGCATAGGTCTCGTCTTCGTCGAAGTCCGTCGGCGTCTTCTTGAGCGTGCCTGCCGAAGGACCTGCAGAGTTCTTCTTCTCGACCTGCGTCCGTCCGGTGCTTTCGCCGACGACATCGACTACATCTCCCCTCTCAGCTACTTCGCCGTCGCTGTTCGCTACGACCTCTACATCTACTTCCTTCCCGGGTTCGTATAGCCTAAGGTCTCCTCTCGACATCTTTTATGCCTCCTGCCTCTCGCCGTTCTTGGCGGCGCGTAGCTGTTCTACGTCAGTGTACTCTGATACATCTACTCCGTACTCGCGCTGCAGGTACTCTGTCGGCGACTCGTCACCGTCTATGCTGATGCGGTCGCTTGCGTCGAGTACCTCCTCTGCGAGCTGTTCTGTCTCCTCGTCTGGTTCGTTGCCGCCCGGCGTCTCGTCGGCTTCGCCACCGCCACGAGGCTCGGGCGGCTTGCCTAACTGTTCTTTGACGACTTCGATGGGACTCTGGTCGCCTTCTTCCTCATCCCACCCCTCGTCTTCAGCGAGTGCCTCGACGAGTTCCGAAGTGGTGTAACGTTCAGCTACCGTCTCGGTGTCGAGGGCTGTGCCTTCGGCTACGAGGTCGGCGAGCATCTCCTTCAGCGGTTCTACATCCTCTACATCTTCCTTGAGGTCGCCGACCTCGTCTTCGAGTTGTTCGACGCGCCCTTCCTTCTCTTCGAGTTGTTCCTCTAGCTCTTCGCGTTCGTTTTCGAGGTCTTCTTTCTTGTCTCTGACCTCGCTAAGCTGTTCTCTCAGGTCGTCTATGTCCTTGTCTGTCATGTTGGACTGATTTTCAGAGCCGGGGTCTTCATCCACCCCGGTTCTCGAACGAGTGCCGGGATTGCCGCCCGACTCGTCAGATTCCTGTACCTGTTCTTCTATCTGCGCAGCGAGACCGTCGTATGCTACCTCTTCTACCCAGTCGTAGTCTTGGTGGACTTCGAACGGCGTGTCTTCGAGAGCGTCGGCGACGGATTCGTTCAATGTCCCGACATCGACGGTTTCGCGGTCGATGACTGCGATTAGTTCGGGATTGTCGTTCGAGGCAGTACGCGACGCGGAGATGCCTTCGATGTCTTCGAGGTTGTCGACTGCTTCGTCGAGGAACTCGTCGCCGAACATCTCTCCAAACGCGCTGAAGCGGAGCGTGAACAGCGAGCCGAGTTGCTCGGCTACCCCTTCGAAGTCTTCTTCGCGTGCCTGCTCGACTGCCTCGGCAGCGACACCCAATGCTTCTGCGAGTGCTTCGGCTTCGACGGGCGAGATGTCCGCACCTTCAGACGCGCCCCTGTCGAGAATCGTCATGTACGGAACATCGATGATGCGCTCAACACGGTATGCGCCGAGTTCTTCGTCGTACTCGCCGAGTTCTCGGAGCATGTCAGGACTGAGTTCGACGAGTCCGCGTTCAGCGAGCGCGGCGATATGGTCGTCAAGGAGGTCGCCGCTCTCGCTGACAGGTCCGACGCCGTCGCGGTATTCGAACTCTCCCGCGCCACCAACTATCTCATCAGGGTCTGCTTGTTCGAGTAGGTCTTTGTGACCGTCGCCCGGACGCCCCTTGAGGAGTTTTGCGCCATCGAACGCACCATCTTCGACCGCCTGCTTCAGCACCTCGCGGCCCCAGTACGTCTTCTTCCCTGAGCCACCTGACGTAGTATCCCCCTCTCCGACAGGCACAATGCGGACTTGGTCCGAGTCGTCCCCCGTGTCAGCATCGATGGAAGCAACGCCGTTCGCAAGTCTCTCGTGGTGTTCTTTGTCGTAGTCTTGCATGTATCAATCTCCTGTTAAGCTGCTGCTTGCGCGGACGCACGCGCCCTCGCTACCGCCCTCTCGTTGCGGTTTGAGGCGGGCATCAAAACACATCTACACTGCGGATGGAACGGCGGACCGTCCGACCGAGCGTCGTCTATCGAGAACTGCCTACCATCCTGAGCGTCGCAGATTTCGCAGACGTTATCGTCGCCTGCGGTCGAGACTTCGGAGAGTACCTCTACCTCCATCTCGTCGCTGATGCGTTCGTACGTCGTGAGCGTCGCCTCGTTGTGCGCGTACATCGTCTCAGTACGCGCGAGATTAGTGGCGCGTGTGCGACCGATTTTGTCGACGCGGTCGGCAAGCCTCCGTGCTGTCTCCTCGGGACCTACACCCTCTGCCATGCCCTCGGCGAGCTCGCGGGAGATTTCACGAGCCACGTCATCGGTGATTCCTTGGAGTGCTTCGAAGTTCCGCTCATAGAGCAACGACAGTTTGTCTGCGTGGACTGGTCGGTTTAGGGCGAGTCCGACATCGTCTTCGATAGGGTCGTCGTCGAGCCACGTATTCGCGTTCTCCCAGCCACGCTCATACGCTGCTCGGACATACTGGTTATCGCCGCGACTGATGACATCAAGGACGCCGTCGTCCTGTTGCGTCCGAAGCCACCGCATGAATGCTTCGTGCTTCTCGGCGTCGCGTGTGAACTCGAAGTCTCGCGGCGAGAGGTCGACGGGGTCGAAGTCGGCGA
>JAQZDD010000286.1 GCA_028751055.1 Euryarchaeota archaeon Ods04
ACGGTCAACATGGGTCAAGATGCCGGTACTATGGAGGGTTTAGACGTACGTGCGTGTGAAAACGACGACGAAGCACGAACAGGCGGGCTGACGAGACGCAACGTCCTCGCAGCGGGCGGTCTGGTCGCCGCTGGCAGCATGACCGGATGTCTCGACCGCGTCGCGGGCGTTGTGACGAACACCGATTCGTCGCCCGCGGGCGCGATGAGCGGCGCGGCGGCGGGCTTCCGACACTCCTACGGCTCGGGGGGCGGGAAGGTGAGCCTCGCGTACGACATAGGCGACGGCGATGTCGAACACGTCCCCGTCACCCTCAGGGCGGGCGACGGCATCCTGTCTAGCGAGGTAGGTCTCGACGGCTGGCTGACCGACGACGACATCGTACCGCCTGCTCAGGACTACAACTCCACCCGGTCGAACAGGAGAAAGAATGCCTTCGTCCCGTGGGACGACGATGAAACCGACGACGACGTGTACTCCCGCGTGCTCGAACTCGAACGCAGTCTTCTCACACAAGTCGACTCTGCGTCCGACTCTGTGAGCCGGAGGTCGGAGGAAGACGCGAGGAGGATGCTTGACACTCTTCTGGGCACCATCGACGAAGTTCGAGCCGAACTCGACGGCTGTCCGTCGGATGTCTGTGTCGCGGTGCGTGGAAGTGCCGACAAACGCCATCAGGGTGCTACGAGAGCTTCGAGAGCCGTTGACGCGGGCGACTGGGGGACGGCGGAGGACGAACTCCGAGAGATAAGGGGTATCATCGAGAGCGACGTGCGGCGTCTCGAAGACGCCCTTGACGACGAGACGTCGGAGGAGGTCAAGGAACTTTACGCCTACCTCGACGACGAACCCGTGATTGGCGAACGTTTCTGTGTCTGCCTACCCGACGCACGTCTCCCGCGCGGCGGACCCGCGGTCGGCGACGAGATAACGCCGCGCGGTATCATGGAGTACCTCACGGGCGAAGCGCGGAGATGTGGCACCGACGGCGGTGGAGACCTCTACTGCTGGGGACGCAACGAGAGAGCGCGCCTCAGTGCCGAAATACGCGAGGAGGAGAACAAGCACCGTCGCGTCGCGGCGTTCGCAACCGACGGCGGCGTCTGTGTGACGGGCGTCCCCGCCGACGCCGAGGGCGCGGAGGATATGGTTGCGTTAGAGCACTGCCGTAACGCCGCCTCCCCCGCGCTGTTCAAGAAGTGCCGTGTCTCGTCTTCCGCCGACGCCGACGACTGGGGCAACGAACTCACCGAGGGCGACGTTACGGTCTCGCCGACCTTCGTCTGCCCCGTCGTTGCACAGCCCGACGACGCGCCGGTACCGTTCTATGCCCTCCTCTACTTCACGCGGTGCAGGTGTGGGGACGAGTACCTCTACACGGGAGGCTGGCTCATAGATGACGCCGCGCTCCACCACGACTCGTGCACCCTACTCGTGGCTGAGGAGTCGCCCGCCGTCGTTAGATTCACGCCCGAGGACGCGAGGCGTGGGAACGAGGACGCGGCGAGACGGAAGGTACGCGCGACGGTCGGTGACGTACGCAGGAGGTCGCAGGGCGCGGTCGTCTACGACGGCGCGATAGACGATGAGGCACTTGAACACCTGCCTGACGCGCTCCGAGACGGCGAAGGACTTGACGGCGTCGCCGGACTCGCCGTCGCGTCTATCAGCAAGCGGTCGGCGCGCACCGGACGCAACCCTCAGACGGGCAAGGAGATAAAGATACCCGCACGCGACGGATCCGTTGCGTCGGAGGACGAGACGGCGATGAGATGTCTCACCACCGCTCTCGACTGTCCGGTCGCTCATCTCACCGACGCAGGCGGTATGTCCGTCGACGAGAAAGCCGCGGCTTACGACGCTTTCGTCCAGATACAGGGCATCGATTCGGAGGGTGAGCCAACGGAAGCGTAAACGTAAACCACTGACCGCTATACCAAACTTCCTTACACCGGCTCAAAGCTCGCCGTTCAGTCGCCGCGTACGTACGTCTCACTCACCGCGCACGTTCCTGTCGAGAACCGCCTCGAACTCCTCCTGCAGGTGTCCGTTCGACGCTACTACCTCGACGAAGCCGTCGACGACAGACTCTCTCTTTCGTACTTCGCCGCCAGCCTCCTCGACGATGAGCGTCCCCGCTTCCACGTCCCACGGCTTCGCAAGGACCTGAAGCTTGGCGTCGAAGAATCCGTGCGCGAGATGGCAGTAATCGAGTGCCGACGCACCTGCGAAACGGAACGCGACGGGTGTCTCGACGAGTTCGCGCACGAGACGTATCTGCGCTTCGTTCGTCTCCTCCGACGCCCACGAGTAGACGCCCGTCGAGACGAGTGCGTCGTTCAGATTCGTCACGTCCGAAACAGTGATTGGCTCGTCGTTCACGTACGCGCCTTCTCCTCTTACCGCGCTGTACGTCTCGCCGAGCGCGGGTGCCGAGACGACGCCCACCCGTGTTTCGCCGTCGACGCGGAGCGCGACCGAGACG
>JAQZDD010000251.1 GCA_028751055.1 Euryarchaeota archaeon Ods04
ATACCTGAAATCCGCGCGTCGGTCGTACGTCTGACAAAGGTTTTTACCGATGCCGTCCTCCTCGGACATATGGCTACGCTCCATACCGTTCTCGGCGCGGACCGCATACGTCAACGGAAACACACTGGAGAGGTGCGCCACGCATGAACGCCACGATAGCCGCCCTAGTAGCCGGAAACATCGTCGTCTTCGTGCTTCTCTTCTATCTTCTGCAGCGGCTGAGGTCGCTCAGAAATCTCAAGGACAGCGTCAGCGACCGTGGTTCCGGTCAACGTCAAGGTCGTTGAGCACTCCGTGCACGTCGCGCGCGAGGATTGCGCGCACCATCGGGTTGTCGACATCGGCGTCGCGTCTGTTCACGAACTCCTCGACGACTTCGTTAACGACCTTCTCTGTTTCGCCGTACTCGTCCCATGCCTCACGTATGCTTTCGACCCATTCGACGAGCGCGTCACGGTGGCGTGGTAGCGCGTCGCCGCCGTCGTAGTTGACGCCGAAATGTCCGTACAGGAGGTAGTCGGCGTCGTACTCCTCGAAACGGTCGAGGCTCGTCAGCGTCTCGTCGTAGTCGAAGTCCGAGGGAGGTGTAGTAACGCCCTCGTGTCCCTCGAAGTACGTGCAGCCTTCGTCGACGACGAAGAGCGCGCCCGACTCGTCGTCGTAGAGCGAGACATGGTGCGGCGCGTGTCCTGTCGTCTCGATAAATTCGAGCGTACGGTCTCCCAGGTCGAGCTTTTCGCCGCCGTTGACTGTGACCACGCGTTCCGCGTCGACCGTTTCGATGCCACCGTAGGCGTCACCCATGCCGTCTGCGACCTCATGCACCTTCTCGACGAGACGTTGCGCGCTCTCCTCGTCGGTCAGGTACTTGGCACCCTTCTCGTGTACGAAGATATCGGCGTTCGGGCACGCCTCTGCGACCTCGCCTATACCGCCCGCATGGTCGAGATGGACGTGAGTCAGAACTATGTGTGCCACGTCCTCGTGCGCGACGCCTATCTCCTTGACGGCGTCCAGTATCTTGTGTGCGTCGGACTCCAAACCGACATCGACGATAACGGGTTCGTCGGCGTCGATGAAGAACGCGGCTGTGTAGTTCTCGACGCCGAACATGAGCGTGTCGATGACGTAGACATCCTCGTCGTCTACTCTCTCGTGCATAACTGAAGATTGACGCGCCTGAGTATCAGACTGACGTTTCGGGAACGTCGGTGTCCGCCACGTTTTCCTCGTCTTTCGGCTCCGTTTCGACGAGTCTGTAACGCCGCACACCGTCCTCGACGTACGACGTGAGCCTGTCCTGCTCTTCGAGGTATCCGAGAG
The DNA here is from genome assembly GCA_028751055.1 of Euryarchaeota archaeon Ods04. Classification (GTDB taxonomy): domain Archaea; phylum Halobacteriota; class Halobacteria; order Halobacteriales; family Halorutilaceae; genus Halorutilus. Next base: position 1,324 of record JAQZDD010000251.1, read on the forward strand.
CCGCGATGTTGTCGAAGATGAGGTGGCGCACGTCGTGCCCGGGCTTCTTGCGCTCGACAGCGACCTCGTACGCGGTAGGTTCGTCGAGAGAACCGACCGCGGCGTGCGCGCTCTCGACAAGGGCGTCTAAGCTACCCAGCGAGTTCTCCGCAGCGGCGGCGGGGTCGTCGAACACGGGTCCGTGTCCGGGGTAGACGGCTTCGGCGTCGCGCTCGCCTAAGCGGGTGAACGTCTCGTAACAGTTGCCGACGGCGTCGTACATGCCCTCGTCGAAGCCGACATCGTAGATGACCGAGCGGAAAGGCTCGATGAGAGCGTCGCCCGAGAACAGCAGACCGTTGTGGGCGTACGACAGATGTTCCGCCTGATGTCCGGGCGTGTGCAGAGCCTCGAACTCAGTTCCGGCGACCTCGAACGTCTCGCCGTCGCCGACGAGAACGTCGATTTCGTCGGGAGGCAGGCATTCGCGGTTGGTGTGCACGGCGGCGATACGTTGCTGGACGGGTTCTTCTTCCTCGACACCCGCCTCGCGCGCGTATCTGCGCGTCCGCTCCTCGAATCCGTCTAAGCTGAGACGTTCGGGAACGTCCTCGTGTGCGTATACGGTCGCGTCCGACTCGTCGACGACCGTCATTACGTGTCCGTCGTGGTCGACGTGTGGATGCGTCACGAGAAGGGCGTCGGTGTCTTCGAAAGAGTAGCCGACGCGCGCGTACTCGGCACGTAGCTCTTCTTCGCCCTTCTTTCCCGGAACGCCCGCGTCGACGAGAATCAGACCTTCTTCGGCTTCGACAAGGTACGCCGCGACGTGGTCCGGCGTCCACTCTGTGCTGAGGTCGAGACGGTGTACGTCGTCAGAATCCATCTACTAACAGCACGTGCGACAGACACAAACGGGTTGCGGTTCAGTTCTGCCCGCCAAAGAGGTTTTCAGGCTTAGTGCTCTGCGTGGACGTGCTCCCTCAGCGCGTCTACGTCGTCGAAACCGTCGTTACAGACGGCGCACGTGTTGTGGTGTAGCGCGACGTGCTGTGTCATTCCTGCTGCCGATACGAACTCCGCGTCACAGTTGGTGCATGCGTATGCCATTGCGTTATTAACTAAGTCCCGCTATAGTAAATCTCTTTCTACGAAGGTACCGCAGTCTTGTGTTAACATTTGTTAAAACGGGGGTGCTATTTCGCAAACGTCGCGTGTTGCCGGTCGTCGCCGAGCACGGACGCGCTGTCCGACGGGGGAGGGTCAGAAAGGAAGGAGGTCGAGGGGGTTCTCTATCTCTTCCCAGTCCGACTCCATCTCTTCGTCTGTCAGGAGACACGAATCGAGAGAGTCCTCTATCGCCGCACAGTCCATGTCGGCACCGATGAAGACGAGTTGCGCTCCCCTGTCGCCGTACTCGGGGTGC
>JAQZDD010000315.1 GCA_028751055.1 Euryarchaeota archaeon Ods04
AATCGACAGGATGGCTTCCGCGCTCGGCGTTCCGCGTTCGGTGCGTGAGGTCGCGTCGGTCATATACAGGCAGACGCTCAACGAGGACCTGATACGCGGACGCTCCATCGAGGGCGTCGCAACCGCCGCGCTCTACGCCGCGTGCCGCAAGGAAGGCATACCGCGTTCGCTCGAAGAGATATCGGAGGTTTCGCGTGTCGACCGCAAGGAAATCGGAAGGACGTACAGGTATATCTCGCAGGAGCTGGGCTTGGAGATGGAGCCTGTCGACCCCAAGAAGTACGTTCCGCGTTTCTGTTCCGAACTCGGTCTTCCCGAAGAAGTACAGTCGAAGGCGAGCGAGATAATCGACACGACCTCCGAGAAAGGACTTCTGTCAGGCAAGTCACCGACGGGATTCGCCGCCGCCGCGATATACGCCGCCTCGCTCCTTTGCAACCAGAAGAGGACACAGCGAGAGGTCGCCGAGGTCGCAAACGTGACCGAGGTAACGATACGCAACAGGTATCAGGAACAGATGGAAGTAATGGGGCTACAGTAGCCTGACGGAGCCGAAGTAGAAGGTCGTCTTTTTCGCCGAAATCTTGATTACACACCGGTCGAAATTCGTTCCATGCCCATCGACATCGACGAGTTCGAAAAGAAGTCAGACGGTGACATCGGGGTGGAAGAGGGAACGAACGCCGACAGGGTTCTGAGCTTCTTGGCGGAGAACGACGACAGCGCGTTCACTCAGTCGGAGATACACGACGAGACGGGCGTCAAACGCGGTAGCGTCGGTGCCGTGCTTTCGCGCCTCGAAGACGCCGACTTGGTGCGCCACAAGGGGACGTACTGGGCGGTGACGCCCGATGCGGCGGAGGCTTACGACGAGGGTGACTCGATAAGCAAGGTTCTGAAGGTTCTCTGACTTGTCAAAGACAGGGCTTCGAAGTGGGCTATCGCTCCACGTTTCTGCCTGTAGGGGTACGAGAAAAGATACGACGAAGCCGCTTACCTCGGGTGCAGAAGCTCTTTTTTTGGAGTCGTGTCATACCTTCACCGGTGGACATTTATCTCCGTAACACAAACGAGCACGCATGAGCGAGGAGTTAAAGCCCGTACAGGCGCGTATCCCCGAGAGCGTCGACGAGGAACTCAACGCACTCGTCGAGTCCGGGATGTACGCGAGCAGGAGCGAGGTAATACGTGAGGCTCTCAGGAAGCTACTCGCCGAGAACCGGCGCGAGTCGTTACGCGAACTGGCGGAGCGCGCGGGCGTGGGCGAGGAAGAGATGCTCGAAGAACTCGACGACGTTAGACACGGATGACGCGGTACACCGTCTTCGTGGACACCAACATTCTCGTATCAGGCGTCTTCTTCGACGGTCCGGAAGCAAAACTCCTCGACAGCCGTCGGTTCCGTCTCATCACCGCCGAAGTGTGCAGACGCGAACTGGAGACGGTAGCGACGAGGAAGGCGGACGCGTTCGGCGTCTCCGACGAAGGGGGGCGCGAGATGGTCGGAGGCGCGCTCGTGGATATCGACGTTGTGCCTGAGGAGGAGTACGAGGACAGGTACGACGAAGCCGTCAAGGTAGTCGGCGAAGGAAACGACGCAAAGGTGCTCGCCGCTGTGCTTGCCGTCGAACCCGACTACTTCGTAACGGGCGACGGCGATTTTCACGCGGAAGAGGTGGAGAAGAATGTGGACGTAACCGAGACGACAGAGCTACTCGAAAGTCTGTGACATCATCAGAAGTCGCCTATAGAGGACTGCTCAGTCTGCTCGGGCGACGCCGTCGCGTCCATCTCGTCCGCGCTCGTGTCGCGTCCCACCTCCGCCAGCACGTTCTCGGCTGTCTTGGGACCGAGCAAGTTTGCGACGCGGTCCGCGCTCGCGTCGCGGAGGTCGTCTCTGTCTTCGATGCCCGCCTCGTACAGACGCCGCGCGCGGACGCGTCCGACGCCGCGCACGCTCACTAAGTCAAGAAGCTCTTCGCGCACACCATGCTGTACACGTAGACGCGTCTCGTGCACGGCGCGCTGGTGCGGCGAATCGATAAGGTTAGCGAGCGACTCGGCGGCGTACAGTAGCCAGTCGGCGCGTTCGACTCGGGTGCGCACGTCACCGGGTGCGACGTTATGTTTCTCGGCGATACGGTCCTCGTCGCGTTCCTGTGTCCATTCGTGGAGATCGACGGCGGTCTTCAGAGACGCTAACCAG
>JAQZDD010000153.1 GCA_028751055.1 Euryarchaeota archaeon Ods04
CAACCGGAGACGTGACCGCCGAGATGTTTTCGGCGGGCGGTCTTGTGGGTTCCAACGACGACGGAAACTTGTCGGAGTCGTACGCCAAAGGTGACGTTTCGGGCGGCACGAACGTCGGCGGTCTCGTGGGAGAAAACAACGCCGACACGTCTGCTTTGTGTCCGGACGGAGATGAAAATCACGAGAAGATACAGCCTGCCTCCATCTCAAGTGTCGGTAACGGTACCGTCACCGAGTCATACTCAGTCGGGAACGTCACCGGCGACGAGAACGTGGGCGGAATAGCAGGCATCAACTCGGGTACTGTCGCGGATTCGTACGTGACGGGACGTGTCGTCGGCGACGAATCTGTGGGCGGTCTCGTCGGTATAAACAGAGGCGTACTGACAACTTCGTACGTCGCGGGCGCGGCTACCGGCGACGGAAAGACGGGCGCGCTGGTCGGAGACGATGCTGGCTGCGGAACAGAATTGTACTGGCTGGCTGGAGTCGGCGAAACTGCGTTCGGCACGACTGAAGAAGAAACGGAAGCCACCTGCCTGCGTGCCGACGAGGCGCGCGACTACTCCGCCGTCGACTCGATGTCGGAACTCGGCTTCACGGAGGCGTGGGAGGCGGGCACCGGTTCGGAAGGCTACCCCGGGCTTTCGTGGCACTCTGACAGAAGCGACCGCAGGGCGGAAGCATCGGGCGAAGGCGTATGTCCCGAAGACTACGATGCGGGCACAGACACGGAGACAGAAACGGACTCAGACGCGGACTCAGACTCGGAGACAGAGACACCCATGCCCGGATTCACCACTGTTATCACGCTACTCGCTTTCGTGGCTGTGGTCATCCAAAGACGCACGTCAGATTCGCGGTGAGACTAGTCTAAGTCCAATAGCCTGCTACCGCAACCCACTTGTCTCGCGCCTACCCACGCCCTTCATGGACTACGCAGAGGCTGGCGTCGACATAGACGAGAGCGACGAAGCCGTGGCGGCACTCGCGGCGCGAATCGGCGGCGGAGGCGACGAGTACGCAGGACTTTTCGAGCACGGCGACGACCTTCTCGCGCTCACGACCGACGGAGTCGGTACCAAGATACTGGTGGCGGAAGCCGTCGACGACTACTCCACCATCGGCATCGACTGTATCGCCATGAACGTCAACGACTTGGTGGCGATGAACGTCGAACCCCTTGCTTTCGTCGACTACTTAGTCGTCGAGGAACCGGACGACCGTGTCTCCGCCGAAATCGGGGAAGGTCTCGCGGAGGGTGCGGAGCGCGCGGACGTACGTGTCGTCGGCGGTGAAACCGCAGTCATGCCCGAGGTCGTCGACGGCGTCGACTTGGCGGGTTCGTGTGTCGGTGCGGCGTCTCCTGAGGACGTGGTAGACGGTGAGGATGTCGAGGCGGGAGACGCACTCGTCGGCGTGCCGTCGAACGGCGTCCACTCGAACGGTCTGACGCTCGCGCGGAAAGCCTTGACGGGCGGCGACGCCGAAAGATACGACGAGGAGGTGCCGTACGCCGAAGCGACCGTCGGCGAAGAACTCCTGAAGCCGACACGTATCTACACCGACCTCCTTGACGTTATGCGCGACGATGCATACGACGTACGCGGCACGGCGCATATCACGGGCGGCGGATTCACCAACTTAGAACGTGTCGCAGAGATGCGTTTCGTCGTCGACTCGCCGCTTCCTGCCCAGCCTGTCTTCGACCTAATCGCCGAACGCGGCGAGGTCGCCGACGACGAGATGTACCGGACGTTCAACATGGGTACCGGCTTCGTCTTAGTCGTTCCCGACGACGATGCGGACTCGGTCGCCGACGCGGTCGAAGGCGACGTAATCGGACATGTCGAAGAGGGCGAAGGCGTCGTGGTTGACGGCATGGGCCTCGACACCTGACCGAAAGTACATCTTCGGTCAGTTCACCGATAGGTACATATATGGGGATGCCGCCGAAAGGTATGTCCATGAGTCTACCGACTGTGCTGTGCCAAGGGGACTGCCGGGAGTCCGTCTGTTTCGGTGTCGTGGCGGTACGGGGAAACAGAGGTGGTAGTGGATGACGCGCGAGTCGCCCGACAGCGAGTACCTCTCGGGTACGGACAACGCGTGGTTCCGTATGGGCGACCGTACCAACCGGATGATAATTACTGCGGTTCTGTTCTTCGAGGAGCCTGTCACGTACGAGGAGCTTGAGAGCCAGTTGGAGAAACGCCTCCTTCCGTTCAAGAGGTTTCGCCAGCGTATAGTGAAGCCGTGGCACCGACTCCGTCCGAAGTGGAAGATAGACGACGAGTTCAACATCGACGCGCATCTGACGCACGTCGCGCTTCCCGAACCCGCTGGCGAGGAGGAACTCCAGAGGTTCGTTGCTGAGACGATGGACAAGGACCTCGACCGTTCGCGCGCACTCTGGCACGGCTGGCTCGTTGAGTGGGCGGGCGACGACGGAAACGGTGGAAACGCTCTCGTCGTGCGTATCCACCACGCTCTCGGCGACGGCTTCGCTCTGCTCTACGTTCTGCTTGGACTCGCTGACGACCCCGCGGCTATAGACATGCCTCTCGGCGACGTACCGCCGCCACCCGGCATGGAAGACGAGGAGTGGGCACGAGAGAGAGCGAAGGCAATCGGAGACAGGGACGAGGAAGACGAAGTAACCGGCAGAACCGGACAGGACGAGACGCTCTACGGCTCCGAGGGCGTCAAGGACGGCACAGACGAAGCCGAGGACGGAAAGGAGCAAGACGACGAAGGTGCGACGGAAACCGAGACTGACCAAGAAGGGGACGAAAAAGAAGACGAAGAAGACGCAAAAGACAGCCGAAGCCCGCTTTCCTCGATACGAAACGCGGTTTCGATGGGCGCGAACATGGCGAAGATAGGCTACAGTTCGCTGACGTTGAGCAGGGAGCCTAAGACATCACTACGCGGCGACCTCGGTCTGACGGAACGCGTTTCGTGGACGGAGTCGTACGACACCGAGAAGGTCAAACAGGTCGGCGACGTATACGGCGGCACGATAAACGACGTTCTGATGTCGGCGACGGCGGGTGCTTTCCGGCGTTACCTTATTGAGAACGGCGAGGACGTTCCCGAGGACCTTGACCTGCGGTGCGCCGTGCCTGTCAACCTCAAGCCGCTGGAGGAGCGCACCGAGGAACTCGGAAACTACTTCGGTCTCGGCTTTCTTCAGCTTCCGGTCGGCGTCGAAGACCCTCAGGAGAGGATGCGTATGATACAGGACAGGACGGGTATGCTGAAGCAAGGTACCGAGGCGTACCTGATGTACCTGTCGCTCGCTCTTGTCGGCGCGTTACCGCGTTTCGTTCAGAGCCTCGTCCTGAGAAGGTTCCACAACCGGATGACCGCCGCCGTTACCAACGTTCCCGGTCCGAAGGAGTCGTTCGAGTTTGCGGGCAAGACCGTGAAGGACATCAAGTTCTGGGTTCCGCGGTCCGAGGACATCGGCATCGGCATAAGCATCTTCAGCTACGACGGCAGCGTGCGTGTCGGCGTCGCGGCGGACGAAGGACTCGTCTCCGAACCCGAGAAACTCGCCGAGTCGTTCAACGACGAGATGGAGACTATATTCGAGGACGCAGGAGTTGAGGTGGACGGGAAAAACGAAAAAGACGAGGAAGAAGAGCAGGACGAGACGGAAGCCGAGGAGTCCGAAGTCACTACAGCGGAAGACGACTGAACTCAGCCAGTGACGCGTTTCAGAACTTCGTCCCTGCTAGTCTCAACGCCGAGCGACGAGAAGAAACGCGCCACGTTCTCGCAGTCTTTTTCGAGCATGTCGTCGGCGTGCGGATGTTCGAGACGTACCGTCTGTCCCATGTCGATGACGACGAGTTCGCCTTCGTGCACTAAGACGTTGTACTCGCTTAGGTCGCCGTGCACCAGACCTGCGTCGTACAGACGCGAGGCGTACTCGACGACGACCTCGTAACACGTCTCGGGGTTCTCGATTTCGACCTCCTGAAGCC
>JAQZDD010000266.1 GCA_028751055.1 Euryarchaeota archaeon Ods04
GACGTACGCGCCCACGGAGACGTAGCCGTCGACGGGTATCGACGGGAAGCCGCCGTCGACAGGGTCCCAGTGGTCGCCGTGCACGAAGTTGGTGACCTCGTCCGTGTCGCGGTTGATGAGTTCGAAGGTATCGACCGACATGACCTGTTCGCCCGCTTCGTGGTCAGAACCGTCGTCATGGTCATCATCGTGGTCATCATCGTGGTCGTCATCATGGTCGTCGTCGGGTTCCTCGGCAGGCTCCTCCTCGCCGCCTATGCATCCGGCTACTGCGGCACCTGCGGTTACGCCCGCGGTGGCTTTGAAGAATCTTCTACGTGACAGGCTGTCGCGCTTCATATCACATCTGTCGTAGCAACACCCATAAACATTATTATGTAGTTTGACCGTCTTAATAAAGACGGTGCCAGACAGAGTATGTTTCGTCTATTTCTAATCTGAAAATTTGGTCTTGCGAAGGTATAAACCGAACCGTCCCTTTTCTCCTCCATGGACGTAGTGCAGGCAAGCAACAGGTGCGAGGCTGTCCTCGACTCCGTGTCACAGGCGGTCATAGCCGACCGAGAGTTCCTTGAAGACGTGATTCTCGGCGTGCTTTCGCAGGGGCACGTGCTCTTAGAAGACGTACCGGGTACAGGTAAGACGCTGACGGCAGGGAGCTTCGCCGAGGCTCTCGGGCTTTCGTTCAAACGCGTTCAGTTCACGCCCGACCTCCTGCCCGCCGACATCACGGGGACGCATATATTCAATGAGAGGAAGCAGAGGTTCGAGTTCAACAAGGGACCTATATTCGCCAACATCGTGCTTGCGGACGAGATAAATCGCGCGCCTCCCAAGACACAGGCGGCGTTGCTCGAAGCCATGGGCGAGAAGCAGGTGACGGTCGACGGCGAGACACGCCAGCTTCCACAGCCTTTCTTCGTGATAGCGACACAGAACCCCGTCGAGCAGGAGGGTACGTTCCCGCTCCCCGAGGCTCAGATGGACAGGTTCACGATAGAGACGAGCCTCGGCTACCCGAGCTACGAAGGTGAGGTTGAGATAATCAACAGGCGTGCGTCGCGCGAGGAACAGAGTCCGTCGGTCGAACGCGTCTGTTCGACGGAGATAGTGCAGACGCTTCAGGAGGTGCCCGAGACAGTACGTATGAACGACGACATCATGGAGTATCTCGTTCAGGTATCGCGCGCGACACGCGAAGACCCGCGCGTCAAGACGGGTGTTTCGCCGCGTGGCACACAGCGTCTCTTCGAGGTTGCGAGGGCACGTGCCGTCCTCCGCGGAAGGAACTTCGTCAAGCCCAACGACATAAAGGACGTTGCGTACTCAGTCCTGTCGCACCGTACCGTGCTGAACGCCGACGCCAAGGTCGACAACGTCGACAAACGCGACGTGATAGACGACATACTCAACGATATAGAGGTTCCAACGGTTCTGAGTCAGGAGAGGCGGTAGTCGAGACTCTCTGGCGTTTCTTACCGATGCCTGAAAACGTAACTCGGCAAGAGACGGAACACACAGAGTATATTTACTCGGCGGTAGCCGCCTTGCTCGTCGGAGGAGGTATCGCTTCTGTCGCCGCCGGATTCGTCTTCAGACGTTTCTTGGTAGGCGCGCTCTACGGCGTGCCGTTGTTCGTGCTAGCCGCGTTCGTTACCGCGCCTAAGAGAGACTCCGACGAGACACGGCTGATTCGTCGTCTTCATCCGTCTCTGGTGTCGGCATGCTTCGCGGTCGCGGGCGTCGCAGCACTCGTCTACGGTCTGCTCTCAGGACGTTTCGAGGTAGGGTTCTTCGTCGGTTCACCGCTCGTCCTGCTCTCGGCTGTCGCCCTCTCGTCCACGCGCGCCGTCGCCGTAAGCGGTACGACAAAAGGTCGCGCAGTCTACACCGTCTCCGTGGTTCTCGCCTGCGCGGGTTTTGCGGTCGTCGTGTACGGCTGGTACGTCTCACGTTATCTTTTGGTCGCGGTCGGCTTGCCGCTCGTGCTCGTCTCGGCGGCAGGATACGCAGGAGTGGAACGTCGTTAGCTGTACGACCTACCTGTGCAGGAAGGCGACCAGAAGGACGATAGAGACCAACAGGAACACCACACCTTCGAGAGGCTGTCCTCCCGTACCGAATCCGAAAGCGACGTACGCGCCGCCTGCCGAGATGGCTCCGACTAAGACGCTACCGACGCCGTGCACCGTCTCGTTCCAGTACGTCGTCGCCTTCCTGCCGACCTGTCTTCCGAGGCTGACGCCGTTCTCGCCCAAGTCCCAGACGAGAGCGGCGGCGACCGTCGCGCCCAAGATACGCGCGACGTCGTAGAGGACGGCAGGCTCGGTGTACTCCATGCCCGCGCTGAGTACAGGTCCTAAGAAGACGAACCAGACAGCCATCTTGACGAAACGCCGCGAACCCGAACCGCGCAACGGCGCGACGCCGAGCGCGACGAGGAGCGTGCCGAGCATTCCCGGCGCGACTATCGCTGTCTGTAACGGGTCAGCCGTGAAAGACGCGCCGTAAGCCGCGCCGCCGCCCACCGCGCCCAGACCTGCGAGGAACAGCACGACGCCGACGATACGTGACCACGAACGTGCGACTGTCGCACCCGCGACGAC
>JAQZDD010000255.1 GCA_028751055.1 Euryarchaeota archaeon Ods04
GACCGTTCGTTCGGAACGACGTTCTGGACGATGACCTCCTGTATATGTCCGTGTTCGCGGTGGGCGTCGCGTATCGCAAGAAGTGACTCGGCACGGTCGCGCCGCGTCTCGCCTATGCCGACCAAGATGCCCGTTGTGTACGGAACGCCCGCGCGTCCCGCATCGTGTATCGCACGCAGACGCCTCTCGGGTTTCTTCGTCGCGTATCCCTCGTGCGCCTCTACTTCCGCCGTGGTTTCGAGCATAAGCCCCATCGAGGCGTTGACCTCTGATAGCTTCTCTATTTCGTCGTACGTCATCACGCCAGCGTTCGTGTGCGGCAGAACCCCGAGTTCGAGAGCCTCGACGCAGCAGTCGTAGAGGTAGTCGAGCGTGTCGTCGTATCCCATCGCGTCGAGACGTTCGCGTATCCGTGGGTACGTCTCGGCGCGCGTTCCGAACGAGAAGAGTGCCTCCGTACATCCGGTGCGCACACCGCGTTCGAGCGTCTCGCGTACCTCGTCTGGCGTCATGAGATTTGCCTCGCCGCGCACGTCGTAGAAGGCGCAGTAGTCGCACGAGTTGACGCACGCCGTCGAGAGCGGCAGAAAGACGTTGCGCGCGAAGGTGACCTCATCGGGAGCGTCGGTGTCTTCGGGCGTGACGCTCAGGAGGCTTTCGACCTCCTCATCGTCGACACCGTGCGTGCCCGAGTGGGTAGCCATCGTCGGCGGTTGGTCGCGCGGACTCATGTCTTTAGCGGTCTAAGTCTCATTCTTCTGTCTCTCTATCTCCTCTGGTTCGGCTAAGCAAGCACGGCTCTAACGCCGACAAGCATGATTCCGAAGCCGAGCATAATCTCGACAGCCGCAGCCGTCTTCGCCAGCAGACGCCAGAACTTCGACATATCTTCCTCCGACCTGTGTATCCTCCGCGCCTTCCTACCCCCAAACCTGTGAGGGTTTCTCCAGTGGTAGACGCCGACAGCGAGCAGAAATGCCCCTATCCCTACGAATCCGAGTACCCATGTCTCTACTCCGAGAGCCGTGGCAACACTGTCGAACATGACGGGCGTGAGAGCAGAGTAGAGTGTGTCAGATTTTATTTCTGTCGGTCGAAACGCCGCACGCCGACACGTCTCTCTTCGTCTTCCACGAGTTCGAAACGTTCGCGCACGAACTCGGCGGCACGTCCTTCACCGTGCAGGAGAGCCTCGACCAAGTCGTCGGCTTCGTCTGCGTCGGTCGAAAGCCTGAACGAGTCGACGACATCGACCGACGCACCGAGTTCGCGCGCCTTCTCAACGTGGTCGAGAAAACTCGTTCCGTGGTAGTTGACACGAAACTCCGGCACCCGTGTCACGAAGGCGTTGGTGCCGCCGCCGCGTCCGGGTGCGACAACGAAGTCGGCGTCGGGTGCGAACAGACGTTCGAGCGCGTCCGGCGTAACGAGCGGCAGGTCGGCGACTACGACACCGACGGGAGTCTCGGCTTCTCGCAGGACGGTGTTCACGGCGGGCGTCAGAGCTTCGTCACGCACAGCCTGTTCGTATCCCTCCACTCCGTCGAAGTCGAGCGGTTCGGTCGTGAGAACGACGGGTTCCGCCGCACTCGTCTCGCTCAGGGATTCGAGAACGTCGACGAGACACGCACGCACGAAGTCGACGCGCTCCTCGTCGGTCATCAGTGATGAGAGACGCGTCTTGGGTTCTCGTTCGTCGTACGGGACGTATGTCGTCGTCCTCATCCTCTGTCTCCGTGCTACGAGAAGTAGTCGCGCCAGAGGTTGTTCGTGTACTTGTCGCCGCGGTCGCAGAACATCGTGACGACGTGTGCCTCGCTCGGGTCGTCGTAGCTCTCGGCGAGACGTATCGCCGCCTCCAAGTTACATCCTGAGGAGGTGCCCACCAAGAAGTCGTCGTCGCCGGTGCGCATCACTTCGCGTAACGTCTCTTCGTCATGCTGTCCCGCGTCAACGACCTCGGGGTCCTCGTCTTCGTAAAGGTCCTTGAGAAGACGTGCGTTGTCGTAGGCGTCGTCGGTCGATATGTAGAGCTTGTCGTCAAGGACGGACGAGTCGTAGATGTCGGGAACGATATGGTCGCCCTCGCGCATGAACTTGAGTCCGTCTATCGCGTGCATGACCGAGTCGGGTTCGACGGCGACTATACGTGCGTCGTCACCCAAACCGCGTCCGACGCCTGTTATCGTCCCGCCGGTTCCCACACCTGCGACGAACTCAGTTACTTCGGGTGCCTGTCTCCTTATTTCGCGCGCCGTCGTCTCCTTGTGCGAACGCGGATTTGCGGGGTTCGAGTACTGGTCGGGCTTGTAGTAGGCGTCGGGGTCCGAGGCAATCATTTCGTCGGCGCGTTCGATGACAGCGTCGTAGCCTTCCATAGCGTCGACGAACTCTACCGTCGCGCCCGTTTCGCGTACCGTCTTTATTTTTCCCTCGCCCGCGTTGTCGGGCATAACTATCACGACATCGTAGCCACGGTTACGTGCTATCTTCGCAACCTCGCTTCCGGTGTTGCCGCTCGTCGGCTCTATGACCGTCTTGTCCTTAGTGAGTTCGCCCGACTCCTCCGCCTCGTTTATCATGTACAGCGCGGGACGCGACTTCACGGAGCCGCCGCCGTACGGCGTCGAATGGAGGTTGAACCACTCGACCTTGGCGTATATATTCGCGCCTTCCGGCTCGCCTACC
>JAQZDD010000023.1 GCA_028751055.1 Euryarchaeota archaeon Ods04
ACCGCCGTGCCTGCGGAGAAGACTGTAACAGAGCCGTCCCGGTCTTTTCTGTAAGCGTCGACCGACCACCGCCGCCCGAGAGGCAGAAAGAGACAGAGGAAGAGCGTAACTCGCAGGAGACGGTCGCCCGCGTTCAGGACGAAGTGGTTGCGTGCGTGTAGAGACAGGAGCAGGACAAGGCAGACGGCGAGGACGAGACGGGTGCGGTAGCCGACGAGAAGCGCGAGCGCGAACAACGCGGCGACGACAAAGAGTGCCGCCTGTACAGCGACAGAACCAGAGAGCATGTGCAGTGAGAAGACGGCGGGCGCGAAGACCTCTGCTTGCGTCTCGCGCGGCAGAACGCCTGCGTCGGTGTAGAAGACGACGAGGTCGCGCGCCCTCATCGACAGGTCGGCAAGTATCAGTAGAGCGAGAGAGACGCGGAGGGCGGCAAGAGCGCGTGTGTCGACGCCGAGACGTTTCTCCACGGCGTCTTTGGCTGTTCCCATCTTACCTTGGCTACACATCCGGTCGCACAAAACCGTTTTGTAGGTGCCGTCACGCAGGTGCACAAGAGTCATAAGATAACGCCGTAAAACGAGGGTATGGCTCGTCTCGGTTACAGAAGGTTCGTCCTTCTGTCGGTTCTCTGCGTATTGATAGCCGTGTCAGTTCTGGCTACCGCAGGCACAGTTGCAGTCGCACAAGACAACACACAAGATACCTCCGCAACCGGCGTGGAGACACGGGACGCTCCGTGCGCCGAGTTCAGGGTCTCTCCCGAGTCACCGGTTGTTGGTGAGCGAATAAGGCTCACCGTCACACCACCTCACAGGCCCTCGTGCAAGGTGCACTATGTCGACGGATACATAGAGAGCTACCTCTGGTACTTCGGCGACTCGCCCGTCGCAGGTGACAGCGGCAGGACTGCGGTGGTTACTTTCGAGGAGCCGGGTGAGTACACCATAGGTCTAGAGGCAAGAGACCATCTGGGAGTTACGACGCTACACGAGAAGACTATACGCGTGACGGAGGCGGTGCCGCGTGCCATGTTCACCCACTCACCTGAGGAACTGAGTGTAGGACAGGAGGTAGAGTTCGACGCCTCCTCGTCGTTCATCCCTGACGGCGACATAGGCGGATACACGTGGGAGATGGGCGACGGCACGACGGCTACGGGTGAGACCGTAAGCCACAGCTACGACGAGACAGGGGAGTACGACGTGACGCTGACCGTCGAAGGCAACGGCGTCGAGGAGACGACGACTGAGACGGTGACGGTCGGCGACGTTTCGCCGGTAGCCGACATACAGATGGATGCCGACCCCGACGACATAACCGTTGACGACACGGTAACGTTCGACGGCTCCGGCTCCCACAGCACCGACGGCGAGATACTCAACCACACGTGGGAGTTCGGCGACGGAGGAACAGCCGAAGGTGAGACTGCCGAGTACTCGTACACTGAACCGGGTGCGTACGAGATGACGCTTGAAGTCGACGACGGCGAGGATACGGCGACGGCAACAAAGCGCGTCACAGTGATAAGTCGCACGCCCGAACCCCAAGTCTCTTACTCGCCGCAGGAGCCGGTTGCTGGCTCTCCCATGACTTTCGACGCGTCGGACTCGCACAGCCCAGACGGTGAGATACAGCAAGTCGTCTGGGAGTTCGGCGACGGTAACGAAGCCGTCGGTATGGAGGTAGAGCACACGTACGACGAGCCGGGAGAGTACGAGGTTACCGTCGAAGTGGACGACGGTGTCGAGAGTGCGAGCGGTAGCTTCAGCGTGACGGTGGGCGAGGAGGAGAGCCAAGGTATGCCGGGATTCGGTGCCGTCGCCGCCTTAGCCGCTCTGCTGCTCGCGCTGGTCGCGGTCGTCGCGGGACGCAGAAGGTAGCGTCAGCCGTAGTTCTCCAAGAACCTCTCGCGGAACTCATCCTCTCCGATAGTCTCGACGCCGTGTTCGTCCGCCTGCTCGCGCTTCGTCGTGCCGGGATTTTCGCCCACCACGAGGTAGTCGGTCTCGCCGCTGACCGAAGAGGTCACGTCCGCGCCGCGTAGTTCCAAGAACTCTTCGAGTTCACGCCTCGTATAGCCCTCAACGCTCCCTGTGAAGACGAAGTTCAAGCCTTCGAACGCGTCGTCGGTATCCGTCTCGCGCCGTTCGGGTTCGACTCCTCTCTCGCGCAGAGCGTCGACGACCTCGCGTCCACCGCTGTCGTTTTCGTCCGACTTACCGTCTCCGCCACCGAAGAAGCCGACTACGCTCTCCGCGACCTCAGGACCTACGTCGTCGACTCCGAGAAGCGTCTCTTCGTCCGCCTCCATGAGTTCGTCTAGGCTGAAAACGCCGGCGAGTTTGCGTGCCCTTTCCTTACCGACACGGCGTATCCCGAGTGCAGTTAGGAAGTCGTCGAGGTCTGCGTCCTTCGTCGCCCCTATCTCGTCGACAAGCTTTTGGGCTGACTTTTCGCCGAAGCCTTCGAGCGCGCTCAGGTCTTCGACTGTCAGGTCGTACAGGTCGGGGAGCGACTCGACGAGACCTTCCTCGACGAGAACCGAGACGACCTCCTCGCCCATGCCTTCGATGTCGAGAGCATCGCGCGACGCGAAGTGCTCCAGACGACCTTTGAGCTGTGCGGGACACGCGACGCCGCCGGTGCAGTAGTGGTGCTCGCCGTCGCGTACGATGTCGGAGCCGCACGCGGGACAGGCTTCGGGCATCCGAAAGCCGCCGTCTTCTCGGCTGTCATCTCCGCCGTCCTTTCCACCCTCCTCGACGACACGTCTCACCTGCGGTATGACGTCGCCAGCGCGCTCTATCTCGACCGTCGCACCCTTGCGCACGCCGAGTCGTCGCGCCTGTTTCTGGTTGTGGAGCGAAGCACGGCTTACGGTTACGCCGTCGAGTTCGACGGGTTCTAAGAGGACGACGGGTGTGAGCTTTCCCGTCCGCCCGACCTGCACCGCTATGTCGGCAACCTTGGTTACGTCCGTCTTCGCAGGGAACTTGTACGCGAACGACCAGCGCGGATGTGCCGATGTCTCCCCGAGCGTCTCGCGTCTGTCGAAGTCGTTCACCTTTGCTATCACGCCGTCGAGTTCGTAGTCGAGTTCGTCGCGCTTTTCGAGCATCTCCTCGCGGTACTCGACGAAGCCGTCGATGCCGTCAACGAGCCTGTTGTGGTCGTTCACCCTGAAACCCAGGCTTTCGAGGAGTTCGACGGCTTCCGTCTGGCTTCCGATTTCGGCTGTCGTCGACATGACATCGTAGGCGAAGACGTCGAGAGGACGTTCCGCGACGGTCGAAGGGTCGAGTAGACGTACCGTACCTGCGGCGGCGTTTCGCGGGTTTGCGAAAGGCTCCTCTCCGCGTTCGACGCGCTGCTTGTTGAGTTCCTGAAAGCCGTCCTTCGGCATGTAGACCTCGCCGCGGACGACGAGTTGCTCGGGCGCGTCGCGGATACGGAGCGGCACAGAAGGCACCGTACGTATGTTCTCCGTCACGTCCTCGCCGACGACGCCGTCGCCGCGAGTAACAGCCGCTTCGAGCGTCCCGTCTTCGTAGACAAGCTCTATCGAGAAGCCGTCGAACTTGGGTTCGAGGTGGTAGTCGGTGTCACCGACTTCGTCGCGCACCCGCTCGTCGAACCTGCGTACCTCGTCCTCGTCTTCCGACGAGTCGATGCTGAGCATCTCGACGACATGCTCGCGTGTCTCCAGTTCGTCTAAGGGTTCGCCGCCGACGCGCTGTGTCGGCGAATCCTCGTCACGCAGACCGAACTCGTCTTCGAGCGTCTCCAGACGGTCGTAGAGAACGTCGTAGGTCTTGTCCGACACCGCAGGGTCGTTCTCGACATAGTAACGGTAGTCGTGGTACTCAACCGCCTCGCGCAACGACTCAACCTGCTCGCGTGCCTCGTCCTCCGACAGTTCGTCCGTGTCGCCGAACTCGGGTGTGTGTGGCTCGACGTACGGGTTGTCCTCGGGCTTCTTCATCGGTCGGTGTTGTTCTCCGGGGTACTCGTATCTGACGGTGACAACGGTAACGCCGCGGCGGCGACAGAAACGGCAGCGTCCTGCGACGAGCGGCTATCTGGTTGACATTAATACAAAATGATTATTAGATTGCGGAAGTTCCATCGTACTGATGACGAATATACAGCGAGCAGGTAGGGTGTTTGCGCTATGATTATAGGCGTTCCGGGTGAGACGGAAGAGAACGAAGACCGTGTAGCACTCATCCCACCAATCGCCGATGACCTTGTCGAAGAAGGGCACGACATCGTCGTCGCATCGGGTGCGGGTGAAGGAGCCGACTGGAAGGACGCGGACTACGAGGACGTAGGATGCGAAGTGGTCGACGACCGTTCCGAGGTATTCGAAACGGCGGAAGCGGTTCTACATGTCAACGGTCTTGGCGCGTCCGACGACCCGGATACCGACGCGTACACCGACGGTCAGATAGTCGTAGGGATGCTGGGACCGTTCAGCATCGAGGACGACGAGATGCAGGCTCTCGCCGACAAGAACGTGAGCGCGTTCGCTCTCGAACTCATGCCCCGCATAAGCCGTGCTCAGAGCATGGACGCTCTGTCGTCTATGGCGAGCATAGGCGGATACAAGGCGACGATGATGGCTGCCGACGAACTCCCCAAGATGTTCCCGATGGAGATGACGGCGGCGGGTACGGTACAGCCTGCCGATGTCTTCGTGATAGGTGCAGGAGTCGCCGGTCTGAAGGCGATTGCGACCTCCGAACGTCTCGGTGCCTCGACGAGAGGACACGACGTGCGTCTCGAAGTCAAGAAGGAGGTAGAGAGCTTAGGCGCGGAGTTCGTCGAACTCGAACTCCCGACGGAGGGTTCGGGCGACGACGAAGGTTATGCGGTCGAGATGGGTGAGGAGTTCTACGAGGAGCAACGAAGACAGATGGAGCGCGTCGTGCCTGAGTCCGACGTTCTGATAACCACGGCTGCGATACCGGGTAGACCTGCACCCGAGATAGTCACGACAGAGATGATAGAGGAGATGGACGACGGTTCGGTCGTAGTCGACTTAGCGGCGGCGACAGGAGGTAACTGCGAACCGACCGTCGCCGACGAGACGGTGGTTCACGACGGCGTCAAGATATTCGGACCCACGAACCTGCCGTCAAGGGTGTCGCACACGGCGAGCCAGTTGTACTCGAACAACATGAAGAGCTTTCTCGACCTGCTTCTACCCGACGGAGAACTGAACATAGACCTTGAAGACGAGATATTCGATTCGACACTGCTTACACACGATGGAGAGGTACGTAACCCGCATATACGAGACGACGGTGGCGGAGACGGAGACGACGACGACGAGGAAGCAGAGAGCGACGAAGACGACGAAGGTGAAGGTGAAGACGATGAGTGAGACAGACGAAGGAGACGAGACAACTGAGGTGTCGTTCTGATGCCCGGATTAGTCGAGAACCTGACGTTCTTCGTGCTCGCCGCCTTCTTAGGATACTCGGTAATAACGAAGATACCCGCGAACCTCCACACGCCGCTCATGTCGGGCGCGAACGCTATCACAGGCATAACGCTCGTCGGCGCGGTAGTCGTCGCGGGTTCGGGAGACACTACTCTGGCGACCGTTCTTGGATTCATCGCCGTCGTGATGGCGACGGTCAACGTCGTCGGCGGCTACTTGGTGACGCACAGGATGCTAAAGGACTTCAGCAAAGGAGGTAGAGACTGATGGAGCCGTACGTGCTTCTCGCCGACCAGCTACCCGAGTCGGCTCTTTCGCTCGTCTACCTCGTCGCAGCGATACTGTTCATACAAGGTCTGCGCGACATGACGCATCCGCGTACTGCGGTGCGTGGCAACCTGCTTTCGGCTGGCGGTATGCTCTTAGCCGTCGGCATTACGGTGCTCTGGTTCGAGATACTGTCGCCAGTCGTTCTCATAGGCGGACTCGTCGTGGGTTCGCTCGTGGGTGCCTTCTTAGCCGTCAAGGTACAGATGACGCAGATGCCCCAGCTCGTCGGCGTCTTCAACGGCTTCGGCGGCGGCGCGTCGACGGTCGTAGCGGGTGCGGAACTCCTCGAAATATCCGGTGGCTTACCCGTCGACGTCGGAGTCGCGGCGGTCTTCTCGGGTATCGTAGGCTCCGTGACGTTCTTCGGTAGCATGGTCGCCGCAGGAAAGCTACACGGCACGATAGACTCGTCCGCTATCCGTTACAAGGGCGAGCACGCCGTCAAGGTTCTTCTCCTTGTCGTGGCTCTCATAGCGGGCATCTACATGGTAGCACAGCCCGGTATGGTACCCGCACTCGAAGCCGACTGGGTGCCGTCGTACTGGGTGCTCGTGCTCGCCGCGTCGGTGCTCGGCATAGCACTCGTCATACCCATCGGTGGCGCGGACATGCCCGTCGTCATCGCGCTACTCAACTCGTACTCGGGTCTTGCCGCGGCGGGTACCGGCTTCGTCATAGGCAACACCGCGCTCATAATCGCGGGTACGCTCGTCGGTGCGGCGGGTGCAATACTAACGGTCATCATGTGCGAGTCGATGAACCGGTCGCTCTCGAACGTCCTGTTCGGCGGATGGGGCGAAGAAGCAGCGTCCAGCGAAGAGATGGACGAAATCTACGAGGGCAACATAAAGGAGACCTCGCCTGTGGAGGTCGAGATGCTCCTTGACACCGCCGACCGCGTCGTCATCGTGCCCGGATACGGCATGGCTGTCGCGCAGGCACAGCATGCCGTCGCCGAACTCTCCGAACTCTTGGCGGAGAACGACGTCGAAGTTGAGTTCGGCATACATCCCGTCGCCGGCAGGATGCCGGGACACATGAACGTCCTGCTTGCGGAGGCGGACGTTCCGTACGACAGGATGAAAGAGCTTGAGGAGATAAACCCGACGTTCAAACAGACCGACGTGGTCATCGTGACGGGTGCGAACGACGTTGTCAACCCGCTTGCGAACACCGACGACTCCAGCCCTATCGCAGGCATGCCCGTTCTCAACGTCTCGGACGCACGTACGGTCATCGTCAACAAGAGGAGCCTCAGCCCCGGCTTCTCGGGAATTCCGAACCCGCTGTTCGCCGAGGACAACACGAGCATGCTGTTCGGTGACGGAAAGGAGACGATGCAGGAACTCGTCAACGAGTACAAGGAGAACCACTGAAACAGAAGACCGGCGGAGAGACGAGCCTCAGCCGAGAAGTCTGCTGAGGAAGCCGCCACTGTCGTCGGGTTCGTCGGGACCACGCCGTATAGCTTCTTTCAGGAAAACGTCAACTCCTCTACCGTTGAGATAGCCGACGAGTACTGCGTCGGTTCCGTCCGAACCGCTCATTAGGTCACGTGCGTAGCTGAGAACCGCCGCACCCTGTGCCGTCAGCACGCCGTCGTCGTCTGTCCAGCCGAGTTCGACGAATATATCGTCGTCGTGGCTCAGGGAGTCCGTCCAGACGTCGCCGACACAGAAGGTGCCCTCCGACACGTCGGCGTCGGCACCCCTGACGAAAGCCGTGACGGTTGTTTTGCCCAGAAGGTCAAGGTCGGCTTTTTCGAGTATCTTGGATATCTCGTGCTTCGGAACGTCGGACGCTGCGGCTTTTTCGAGAGCCTCGGTCGCAGGCAGTCCGTCGTCGGCGTACTCGTCTTCGTGAGTTTCTGCACCGTTTTCGTCGGCGTCGGTGTCGTCTATGTCGTGCGTGTCTTCGGATGCCGTTTCTTCTTGTTCCGGACTGTCGGTTTCTGCTTCGTCCTGCGCTCCCTTTTCGAGTTTCTCTTCTCTTCGTTCCGTTTCACCCTGTGCTCCGTTTTCGAGTTTCTCTTCCTGTACCGGTTCATCCTGCGCCGCGTTTTTGGGTTTCTCTTCCTGTGCCGCTTCACCCTGTGCTCCCTTTTCGAGTTCCCGTTCCTGTACTGCTTCATCCCGCGCCGCGTTTTTGGGCTTCTTTTCTTGTACCGGTTCGTTCTCTGCCCCCTTTTCGGGTTCCTCTTCCTGTACCGGTTCGCCCTGTACTCTGTTTTCAGGTTCCTCTTCTCCTCGTTCCGCTTCGTCCCGCGCCGAGTCGTCGGACCTCAAACTTTCGCCTGCCTCCTCTATGTAGCCCCATCCTTCGGAGCCGTCAGGCAGACCGTCTAGAATATCATTACCACGCTCATCCGTCCCCTCAGCCGTCCCGGTTTCTTTCTCAACCATTTTTCTACCCTACGAAATCATGACAGCAGCTTTCGCGTCCGGTTTTTGTACCTACGCTGATACGTTAACTCTGCTTCCTAAGATATCAGGAAAAGTCTGAATAGGGGCTGATTAATCAGAACCGTCCAAGAGCTTGTCGACGAGCTTCTTCTCCGCAGTACGGAGATGCTGGTGGAAGGTCGTGGCTGTTATCCCCATCTCGTCGGCGAGGTCCTGCCCCGACATCTCGCGCGGCGACTCGAAGAAGCCGCTCTCGTACGCGAGACGTAGGACGGTTCTCTGCCGCTCGGTCAGGTCATCGAGAGGTGTACCCCCTCCGTAGTCCGTCTCGTTAGTCTTCCTCGCCGCGAGTTCGACACGCGGATACTCCTCCGACACGACGTTGAGGAGCTGACGTGCGTCGGTTCCCTGCGGTATGTCAACGTCGACGAGGAGACCGTTGCCGTCAGAGGCGTACCGTGACACCCTTCCGCCGAGCTTTATCGCCTGCTGAACCACGCTCATACGTGGAACTGTCGCGCTGTGACCGTCGATAGTATCGGAAATCTCAACGCCCGTGTCGTCGGCAACCCTGCGGACAGCAGTACCGTCGGCTTTGGTCTTGAAGTAGACCGTTGTGCCGTCACCGCCGGGTACGACGGAGTTTATACGTACCTCCTCGCCAAGTTCGTTTACGAGTTCCGAGAAGAAACACCGCACGTCATCCTTTATACGTAGGGTGATACGGTTGAAGCCTCCCGAGAGTATCGACTCCATCTGTTCGACTGAGGTGAATGCG
>JAQZDD010000365.1 GCA_028751055.1 Euryarchaeota archaeon Ods04
TCTGCGGTACGGAAGAGGCACGTCGCCACCCATGTCGAAGGCTCTGTCGGCGTCGCCGAAGGAGATAAGCCCGGACTCCGCAACCTGAAACCGGAGCCTTCTGCCGGTGAAATGCTCCTGTATCCAGAGATGTCCCGAAAGGGACGCTTCGGAGAGCGGCGGAGTTTCAGGGAACGGCTTCACGGCGTAGGTACCTCAGTTTCAGAGACGCGCCTCAGCCACGCGCTCGCGGTGCTCCTCAGGGCTTCCGAGGAAGGTCTCCCACGTCCTCGCCTGCTTCAGGAAGATATGAGCGTCGTGGTCCCACGTGAATCCCATGCCGCCGTGGTTGAATATGTCGTCGCCGAAGATTGTCGTGCACTCCTCCGTGACGAAAGCCGAGGCGGATGCGACGGCACGCGGCGCGTCGGGGTCGTCGTTTTCGAGTGCCCACGCGGCGTAGTAGACGAGCGACCGTCCCCCCTGCATGTTCATCCACATGTCGGCGGTGCGGTGTTTGACAGCCTGAAACCGTCCGACAGGATGTCCGTACTGCTCGCGCTCGTTGCCGTGTTCCGTCGAGCGGTCGACCGCCTCGTCCGCGCCGCCGACAAGTGCCGCGCTCGCACAGACGTTGAGACGGTCGACTCCGCGCCGGAGGGCGTCGCCGCCGCCGTGGAGCGGACCTAAGAGCGCGTCGTCGTCGAGCGCGAGGTCGTCGAACTCAACGCTGTATAGCGGACGCGTCCCGTCGAGCGTCTCTACGGGCGTCGTCACCACGCCGTCGGCGTCCGTCTCCACGACGAAGAGCGATATGCCGCCGTAGCCGCCTTCGTCACGTGTGCGTGCTGCGACGACGAGCGTGTCGACATCTTCGGCGTAGGGGACGAGCGGCTTTGTTCCGTCCAAGACGTAGCCGTCTTCGGTCACCTCGGCGTCCATCGTAACCGTCTCGGGCGGCGTCTCTTTCGTCTCGTCGTGGAGAGCGACGCTGAAACGCGTCTCTCCGTCCGCTACCGACGACAGATAGGCGTCCTTCTGCTCCTCGGTGCCGAGTTCGTCGATGAGCGGAACCGCGAAGCCGAGCGTCTCGGCGAAAGGTCCGGGCGCGGCGAAACGTCCTACCTCCTCTAGGAAGAGGGCTAAGTAGACCATGTCGTCGCCGAGACCGTCGTACTCGAAGGGCACGGTCAGCGCGGTGTAGTCCATACCGGCGACTGAGTCCCAGAGTTCATCGACGACGGCTTCGTCTCCGTCCATCTTCCTGCGCGCGAGTTCGACACCGCCTTCGTCCTCCAGAAACTCCTTGACGGTCTCCTTCATCCGTTTCTGCTCTTCTGTTAGGCTGAAGTTCATCTTTATGCCTCCTCGCTCTTTGCGTCCTTTGGCATACCAAGCACCCTCTCGGCGATTATGTTGCGCTGTATGTCGGGCGTACCTCCGGCTATCTGCGTCCCGAAGCTCTGCAGGTAGCTCGTCTGCCATCTGCCACCGGCTGTGTCGTCGTCCCAGACTGCCGCCTCCGGACCCAAGAGCTTCGTCTTGAACCGTTCTAACTCCTGCTTTATCTCTCCTGTAAAGACCTTGTCCATCGAACCCTCGGGTCCCGGCGCGCCCGTCTTCATCTGTTTGCTCACGTTCCTGTAGTAGGTCAGCTTACCCGCCTGTATACGCGAGTCAAGTTCGGCGAGCTTCTGCCTGACCGTCGTGTGCTCGCTCAACGGCTTTCCGCCGCGTTCGGTGTTCTTACAGTACTCGACGAGTTCGTCGAAGCTCTTTTCGAGCGCGAAAGCCTGCGTGAGCGCGCTCCTCTCGAAAGCCGACA
>JAQZDD010000334.1 GCA_028751055.1 Euryarchaeota archaeon Ods04
CGTCCTTTTCTACACGGGCTACCCCATACTGCGCGGCGCGTACGTCAGCCTCCGTGCGAGACAGCCCAACATGGACCTCTTAGTCGCTGTCGCCGCCCTGAGCGCGTACGCCTACAGCACGGTCGCCGTCTCTCTCGGAAGCTCACATCTCTACTACGACGTTTCGGTAGCGGTCGTCATGGCTGTCTCCCTCGGCGGCTACTACGAGAAGAAGATTAAGCAACGTTCGACCAAGCTTCTGTCGGACCTGACAGAGGCGCGTGTCGACGTAGCGGAACTTAGACGCGAGGACGGCACGACCGAGAAGGTTTCGGTCGAAGGACTCGAAGGCGGCGACCATGTCGTCGTCCGCTCAGGAGAGCGTGTCCCCGTCGACGGTTTCGTCGTCGAAGGAAACGCGGCTGTCGACGAGTCGGTCGTGACTGGCGAGTCGTTGCCCGTCACCAAACGCGAGGGCGACCGTGTCGTCGGAGGCTCTGTCGTCACGGACGACGCTCTCGTCGTTGAGGTCACGGAGGACGCAGAGAGCACTCTCGACAGGCTTACAGAACTACTCTGGAGCGTGCAGAGCGCGGAGAGCGGCGCGCAACGTTTCGCCGACCGTCTCGCCACCGTCTTCGTGCCTCTCGTCCTCGCGCTCGGTGTCGCCGTCTTCGTCTACCGTCTCGGGACGGGTACAGCTTTCACACAAGCCCTTCTTTCCGCGCTAACCGTCCTTGTCGTCTCGTGCCCGTGCGCGATGGGTCTCGCCACACCGCTTGCGGTCGCGTCGGGAGTCCGTGACGCTCTCGAAAACGGTATCGTCGTCACCAACGACGCCGTCTTCGAGGGTATCGACGAAACCGAGACGGTCGTGTTCGACAAGACGGGGACGCTCACGAGCGGCGATATGTCCGTCCGTGACGTAATCGGTGACGGCTCAGCGGTCAGGAAGGCGGCTGCCGTCGAACGTTTCTCTTCGCATCCCGTCGCCGACGCACTTGTCGAGGAGTTCGACGTTCCCGACGCGACCGTCAAATGCTTCGAGAGCAGCACGAAAGGCGTCGCGGCGTCGGTCGACGGCGAGGAAGTAGTCGCAGGTGCGGTCGAGGAGTTCGAGGGCAGAGGATGGACTCTCAACGGCACGTCTGAGACGGCGGAGTCGGTACGTTCGCGCGGCGACATGCCGGTCGTAGTCGGCGTTGACGGAGAGGCACGCGCAGTCGTCGCTGTCGGTGACACCGACAGAGCCGGTATGGACGAAGTTCTCGAAGCCTTTGACGGAAAGAGGAAGGTCGTCCTGACGGGTGACAGCCCCGAGGCGGCGGAACGTCTGAACGACGTGTTCGACGACGTGCTCGCTGGCGTGCCACCCGACGGAAAGACGGAGGCTGTGAGGCGTTTCTGCGGCGAAGGAACGACGACGATGGTCGGCGACGGCACGAACGACGCGCCCGCGCTCGCCGCCGCGGATGTCGGCGTTGCTGTCGGCTCCGCAACCGCGCTCGCTACCGACGCAGCCGACGCGGTCGTTACGACCGACGATCTGCGTGACCTGCCCAAGGTCTTCGATATCGCGGAGGGAACGAAACGCAGGATACGCCAGAACATCGGCTGGGCGTTGACCTACAACGCCGTCGCTCTGCCGCTCGCCGTCGTCGGTCTCATCAACCCCTTCTTCGCTGCTGTGGCTATGGCTACGAGCAGTCTGCTTGTCGTCCTCAACTCGTCACGTCGCGTTATCTGAGTCCAGCCTGAGCTAAACGAGATGTAACACGAAGCCGACGAACAGCACGCCGAAGCCGCCTATCTCGCCGACGATGAGGAGCCACATCGAGCCGCGGACGACGAACGGCGGTAGCTCAAAACGCCCGAGTACGTGAGGCTCCTTGAACTGGTTGTCGGTGTCACGCAGGACTCCGTGGACGACGTACGTCGTTATTGCGAAGCCGAAGAAGAAGACAGGGACTGCGACAGCGACGAGGTTGACGGTCGGCGACCACGGGCTGTACAGAACGAAATGGTAGAGGACGAGCGCGGCGAA
>JAQZDD010000097.1 GCA_028751055.1 Euryarchaeota archaeon Ods04
CGAAGAAGAGCGCGGTTGCGACCGAACGGAAGACGAAGAGCCGTGTACCCTCGTCGAGCCTTTCGCGCGCGTAACGTCCGACGTGCTCCTCGTCAGTCCGGAGAACGTCGATGAGGACGAACTCGGCGACCGCACTCACGAAGGCTGCGAGCGTGACGGCGACTACACCGGCGACGAACAGGTCGACCGTCCCGACGGTCTCGGCAACGAGCGCGACGGGCGGTTCGACCGCCGCAACGTCGCCGTCGAAGAAGAAGACTGCACCAAGGTTCGTTACGGAGACGTAGCCTGCGCGGAAGCCGACGAAAGCCGTGACGACCGCGACGGCGGCGTACTTGCTGAGGTCGAAAGGCGTGAAGAACAGACGTGTCTTCATCGTGGCGTCCAGCATCGAACGGAGGACTGGCATCTGAGTCTACTTGCTTACGCCGACTTAACCCTCTGTCGGAACCGCTTAACTCCGTGCCGTCATCCGTGTGTCTGACGTTGGAGTTATATGTAGCCTTCACGTACTTGTCGAAAAGATGTCAGAAGACCTCCGGTCGCGCGTGAACGAGTTGGAGACGACCGTCGACGCGCTCACAGACGAGATAGTCGACCTACAGAAGAGGCTCGACGAGGTAGAGGGAGAGGGCGGAAAAGAAGAGAAAGACGAGGTGGGCGTGGGTCTCGAAACCGAGAAAGACGGAGACGGCGACGACATATACGTGGCATAGAGATGCATATCAAAGAACTCCGTCTGGACGGCTTCAAGTCGTTCGGGGAGCCTACCACGGTGCCGTTCTACGAGGGCTTCACGACGATTAGCGGTCCCAACGGGAGCGGCAAGAGCAACCTGATAGACAGCGTCCTCTTCGCGCTCGGTCTCGCACGTACACGCGGAATGCGCGCACGCCGTCTGCCCGACCTCCTCTACGACCCGCCGGAGGGAGGCGACTCTGTGCGCGAGGCGAGCGTAGAGGTCGTCTTAGACAACTCCGACCGCGCCGTCACCGAAGACGAGATACGTTCGGCGTGCGGCGACTGCGAGGACGCCGACGAGATAGTCGTCAAGCGGCGGATAAAGAAGACCTCCAACGACTACTACTCGTACTACTACCTCAACGGCAGGTCGGTCAACCTGTCGGACGTTCAGAGCCTTCTGGAGAGCGCGGGCGTGACACCCGAGGGCTACAACGTCGTGATGCAGGGCGACGTCACCGAAATAATCAGCATGTCGGCGACCGAGAGACGCGGCATCGTCGAACAGACCGCAGGGACTGCGAAGTTCGACGAGAAGAAGGAGCAGGCGCGCGAGGAACTCGAAGTCGTCGAGGAACGTGTCGAACGCGTCGAACTCGTTCTCGAAGAGATAGAGGAGCGTCTCGAAGAACTCGCCGACGAGCGCGAGAAGGCACTCGAATACAAGGAACTGAAACAGGAGAAGGAGGAGTACGAGTCACAGCTTACGGCGGCGAAGCTACGTGACGTAGAGGACGAAACCGAGGAGGTCGAGGAGAAGATAGAGGCGGAGCGCGACCGGAAGGCGTCGCTGAAGGACGAACTCGAAGCAAGAAACGACGAACTCGACGCGCTCAAGCAGGAACTCGCCGAACTCAACGACGAGATAAGCAGGAAGGGCGAGGACGAGAGGCTCGAACTTAAGTCCGAACTCGAAGAGATAAAGGGACGTATCGCAACAAACGAGAGCCGTATCGAAGACGCGGAGGAAACACTCGAAGAACTCGAAAACGAGAGGCGCGAGGCGTTCGTCGGCGCGGACAAGGCGCGCGAGGAACTCGGCGACATAGAGGACGAAATAAAGAGCACCAAGGTGCGGAAGTCGAGCCTCAAGTCGGAGATAGCGTCGAAGAAGCAGGAGCTGCAGGAGGTTGAGGACGAGATAGAAGAGGTCGAAGGCGAGTACTCCGGCGTGCGGCAGGAGCTTCAGGAGGCGAAGGAGCGTGCCGACGAACTCCGCGACGAGAGGAACGAGCTACAGCGCGACAAGAACCGTCTCTTGGACGAGGCGCGGCGACGTACACGTGAGATAGAGGAAGTTGAGGACGAGATAGACGAGGCGCGTTCGTCGCTCGAAGACGCCGAACGCGAAGCCGAGGAGCTTCAGGACAGGCTTGAAAAGGAGCGCGAGAACCTCGAACAGTACGAGGAGGTGCGCGACGACCTGCGCGAGAGACGCGACGAGCTACAGAAAGAGTTAGACGACGTAGACGAGGCTCTGCGCGCGAAGCAGGAGGAGTACGCTCAGGCTGAGGCGCGCTCGGGTTCAGGCGGCTCTTCGTCCTACGGACGCGCTGTCTCCGCCGCGCTAAACTCCGACATCGAAGGCGTACACGGCACGGTCGCCGACCTCGGAAGCGTAGCGGGCGAGTACGCGACGGCGTGCGAGACGGCGGCTGGCGGACGTATGGCTAACGTCGTGGTCGACGACGACGGCGTCGGTCAACGTTGTATCGAGCACCTGAAGCGGCGCAACGCGGGACGTGCGACTTTCCTCCCTATCTCGAAGATGCACGACCGTTCGCTTTCCTCAAAACCTCTGTCGCGCGACGGAGTCGTCGACTACGCCTACAACTTAGTCGAGTTCGACAGTCGCTACAGCGCGGTCTTCTCGTACGTCTTCGGCGACACGCTCGTCGTCGAGGACATAGAGACGGCGCGAGGTATGATGGGCGACTACAGGATGGTGACGCTCGAAGGCGACCTCGTCGAGAAGTCGGGTGCGATGACGGGCGGTTCGAAACGCGAGTCACGTTACTCGTTCGGCTCGAAGGGCACTGTACGACGTATAGCCGACCGTATAGAGGAGCTCGAAGACGAGAGAAGGTCGATAAAGAACGACCTCTCGGACGTGAACGGACGTCTCGACGAGGTACGCGAGGAACTCCACGACAGACGTGACGAGGTCGAGAGGTACGAGAAACGTCTCGGTGAGGTCGGGGACGAGACAGAACGTCTCGAAGATGTCGTGGAGACGAAGAAGGAACGTCTGGAGGAGGCGAAGAAGGAGCGCGCCGAGACACGCGAAGAGATGGAGGAGACGGAGGAGAGCATCGAGGGCATGAGCGAGGAGATAGACGAGGCGGAGAAACACGCCGACGAACTCCGCGAGGAACTCAAGGGTTCGCGCATATCCGAACTCACCGACCGTGCCGAAGAGATACGCGACGAGATAGCCTCCATCGAAGACGATGTCCGCGACGTCGACGGGGAACTCAACGAACTCGAACTCGAAAAGGGGTACAAGGAAGAGTCGATAAACGAGTATCAGGAGAAGATACAGGAGATAGACGAGAAACGCGCCAAGAAGGAAGACATCATCGAAGAACTGGAGGACGAAATAGACGCTCTCGAAGACGAGGCGGACGGGAAACGCGCCGAAATCGAGGAGATAGAGGACGAGATAGGCGAACTCCGCGAAGAGCGCGACTCGAAGCAGGATGAGGTCGAGGAGAAGGCGGACGAACGCGACGAGGCGCGCAGGAAGGTCGAACGTGCCGAAGACCGTATCGAGTCGTTGCGGGCGAACCTTTCGTCGCTCCGCGATGAGGCGGACGAACTCCGCGACGAACTCGAAGAAATGCCCGACGGTGACGACGACCTTCCCGACTACGACGAACTCAAGGACGAAATCGCGCGAATCGAGGGCGAGATGTCGGCTCTCGAACCCGTCAACATGCTCGCAATAGACGAGTACGACGACGTGAAGGAGCGTCAGGAAGACCTGCAGGAGCGCAAGGAGACGCTTGAAGACGAGAAGGACGCTATAAACGAACGTATCGACGAGTACGAGGAGACGAAACGCGAGAAGTTCATGCAGGCGTTCGACGAGATAAACGAAGAGTTCCGGGAGGTCTTCGAACGTCTTTCGGAAGGCACGGGCGAACTCGTCTTGGAAGACCCTGACGCGCCTTTCGAGAGCGGCATGACAATCGAGGCGAAGCCGCGCGACAAGCCCGTCAAACGTCTCGAACAGATGAGCGGCGGCGAACGCTCACTCACCGCGCTGTCGCTCATATTCGCCATACAGCGTTACATGCCCGCGCCGTTCTACGCCTTCGACGAGGTCGACGAGTCGCTCGACGCCGTCAACGTCGAGAAGGTCGCCGAGACCATCGACGAGATTTCGGAGGCGACACAGTTCGTCGTTATCAGCCACCGCTCCAACATGGTCGAGAAGGCTGACCGTATCGTAGGCGTAACGATGCAGGACGACAACGTCTCCAAGGTAACGGGGGTGAAGGTCAATGACGGCAGCGACGGAGAACCAGCCGACGCCACAGCAGACTGAGCCGGTCGATGTTCTGGTCGAGATGGCGCGCGAGGGAGAGATAGACCCCTGGGACATCGACATCCTGAAGGTCACCGACAAGTTCCTCGAACGTCTCGAAGAGGGCGACCTGGTGCGTACGGGACGTGCCCTTCTGTACGCGAGTATCCTCCTGCGGATGAAGAGCGACTACGTCGTAGAGGAGGAAGAGGACGACGAAGAGGAGGAATGGACGCCGGATATGCGCGCCGACGCGTGGGACGAACCGCATGCCGACGCGCCGTTTGATGTCGACGACAACATAGACGCATTAGAGGCGGAGTTCGAACGCAGACTCGAACGCAGGAGGGTACGCGACAGGACGCGTCCCGAGACGCTCGACGAACTCGTCCGTGAACTCCGCGAGCGCGAGCGCGGCACATGGTGGAAGGAGAGCCGTGAGTACGACACGAAGCCGTCGGACGAAGGAATGCAGTTCCGTCCGGAGCCTCTGCCGACGACGGAGGACGCGATGCAGACGGCGCACGAGGACGACATAGAGTCACGTGTCGACGACGTACGTGAAAGGCTCGAAACGGAGTTCGAGCATCGGGACGAGATACTGTTCGCAGAGCTACGCGGCAGCACGAAACGCGAAACCGTCACCCGGTATATCGCGCTACAGTTCTTAGCTATGCGCGAAGGTATACGTCTTGAACAAGACGATTTCTACGGCGACCTCTGGATAAAAAGCGGCAGTTAGGTTTCTACTCTTCGCCGTTGTCGTCGCCGTTCTCCTCTCCGTTCATGTCGTCGTCCTCTCCGTTGACGCCGTTCTCGACTACACGCACGTGACCGACCATTCCGAGCGCGACGTGCGGTTCACAGACGTAGTAGTACGTTCCCGGCTCGTCGAACGTGTACGACCATGTGTGACCGACTTCGTTTATTATGTCTCCATCGTCGCTCATGAAGAGGGGTTCGTCGGCACCTGTGTCGTCCAGCTCCTCACCGGGTTCGTGGACGACGTTGTGTCCGCCCTGATCGATGTTGACCCATTCCCACGTTACCGTGGTACCTACGCTAACCTC
>JAQZDD010000072.1 GCA_028751055.1 Euryarchaeota archaeon Ods04
CCCCGACAGCGGAGTCATCACCAACTGGAACAACGCGCCGGCAGTCGGATGGCGTGCGGGCGACCCGCAGAACCAGTGGGGTAGCGTACACCGCAACGACTACCTCCGCGACATCGTTACTTGGTACGACGACCCGATAGACATCGACGACATGCAGGAGATACTCTGGTACTCCGCATCTTGGGCGACAGTTCAGAGGTTCTCGACGCCGCGTCTCATCGACGGCGCGCGGACGAGCAGCAGCGGGGTCATACAGGACATGGCGGACGAACTCGAAGTATGGGCTGACCAGTACAACTACGACCTCAACGACTGGGGCAAGGACGGACAGTACTGGGACGCAGGCGTCGCAATATGGGAGGAAGTCCGCAAGGAACTTCAAGACTTAATCTTCCGTCAGGGTGACCTCGGCAACGCGACGCCCGACTTGGAGTTCCGCCCATCGCACAGTAGCGACCCGCACGCCGCAGACCAAGGCAGGACGACGGGTGCGAACTTAGAAGTCACGTTCAACGACATACTCGACGAGAACACAAACCACGACTGGCTCAACGGTCAGAACTTAGACGACGTTATAGTCGATGCTTTCGTGAACGCCGCCAACACGCTCGCAAACAGGTTCGGAACGTGGGACGTTTCGTCGTGGCTCAGACCGATATACTGGAACGAGTTCCAGGCTATCGGCTGGCAGTCCGACCAGCACATAGCGATGACGAACCGTGGAACGTACAACTTCATCAACGCACGCGGCGAAGGTCTCGAAGGAGCGATGGACGTTCTCCCGCCGTCGAACACGGGGTACGTGACAGACGGCGACATCATCTGGGACTGGATATCGAGCGAACCCGACCGCCTGACAGAGCAGTTGGGCATGTACGACCGTCCGTTCGAGTACAAGCCGATGCCCGTCACGGCTGATGAGCAGAACGACTACTGGGAACAAGCAGGCGTCAACTGGTTCGAGTTCGACCCGTCGGAGTTCGACGAGAGCGGCT
This sequence comes from Euryarchaeota archaeon Ods04, assembly GCA_028751055.1. GTDB lineage: Archaea > Halobacteriota > Halobacteria > Halobacteriales > Halorutilaceae > Halorutilus. Next base: position 996 of record JAQZDD010000072.1, read on the forward strand.
GCTGAACCCTCAGCCGGAAGGTTCCGGCTTCCTGCGTAACCCCGAGACTTAAGTCTATACGAAGCCTACGCCCATCACTCACATGCAGAAGACAGTACGAAGAAGCATCTACGCCGCAGGTGTCTCGGCTGTTCTGTTCGTCCAGCCTGTTCTGGCACAGAACGACGACCTTCCCGAAATATGCGACAACCAGCTAGTGGTTGCGATGGACAACCTGATTACGCTCCTTGCGGTCATCGGTCCCGTCGTGGGTGCTCTCGTCGCAATGGTCGCTATGCTCGTTCTGACGACGACACAGAACCCCCAGAAGAAGAAGAAGTGGATAAAGACACGTAACGACGCAATAAAGTACGGCATCGGAATCCTGTTCATAGGTGCGATAATGCAGTTACTCGTCACCGTGGCAGGACCGGAGGACCTGAGCACGTGCATCGACGCCGTCGGAATCTGAGCCTGAAACGCGTCGCAGTATCCTCCCTCGTCGTTCTACTTCTGTTTCTTCTGCTCTTCGCATCGCCAGCCGTCGGCTTAGAGCCACCCGACCTTGAACCGCCTGACGGTGGCGACGGTGCACCCGGCGCGCCCGGTACGAACGGTGACAGAGACGACAGGGATACAGGAACAGGCTCCGACGTAGGCTCCGACTTCGACACGGAGTTCGAACTCCCCGAACCAAGACACGGTGTCGAAGACGGCTTCGACGCGCTCTGGTCGGGGTACAGATACGACGCGCCGTCGGAAGACGCGTCAGCCGAGGAGTACCTGACGCGGTCGTCCGATGTCTACTTCACCGAACCGCCGGGCGCGCCCGACCGGTGGAACAGCGGCGAGGTGTCGCGTTTCGACGGCGGCGGAGCGAACGCCTCCGTGCATCCAGCCGACGCCGAACTCGAAGACGGAGAGGTCGTCAAGGACGCGTACGTCTCGTTCTTCGACGTCTCTGACAGCACGCTCGCACAGTTCTCGGACGAGAAGCAGGTTCTGTACATACCAAGAGACGGCGAGGTTCGCGCCTTCGTCGACTACCGCGTGGACGAAGCCACGGTCGAAAACCACTCTGTCGAGGTCGAACTCGTCGAGACGGGAGAGAAAGTCTCTGGTACAGGCGGCTTCACCGTACCGTACGAAGGCGTTTCGTCCGGCGACCTCGTACGGCGTGACCCGCGCGACGAGCCGATACCGCCCGACTGGACACCCGACGACGAGACAGCCGAGATGACACTGCGCGCCAACGTCACGGCTGAGTGGACGGAAGGAGACGAAGCCGTCGAGGAGACTGTCGTAGTCAACGACACGCTCGGAGTCGAGCCGTACGACACGTCGATACCGCCCGCGATAGCCATCTACGGCGGCTACCCCGACGGCGACGCAGGCGTCTTCTTCCTGCGCGACGAGCCGTGGTCGTCGGTGGAAATCTCCGACGACGTGACCGTGCAGTCGAACTGGCGTTTCTTCAGCGCGCGCGACACCGACTGGGACTCGGCGCGTGTCTCGACAGCCGAAGGGTCGACAACAGCCGACGAGACGTACCACCCGCTTCAGGTGCACGCGTATCCGTCAAGGAGCGGCGTGCGCGTCGAAGGAGACGGCGAGATAAAGCAGGTCGTAGGCGACAGCTACCTCCCGCCGACGCTCGCCGACGGTCTGAGCTTCGACCTTCCGTCTGACCGGTACACGACGACACACGGCTTCGACATCAGGTACGACGGCGACGCGGGTGCAGGCGATGTCCAGATGAACGGCATACTGCCGGACACATCCGACGGCGTGCTACCCTTCCCCGACGTACAGCGTATACGCGCCACAGACCTGACGCTCGAAGTCGTCGACGAGGGCGAAGACTACGTCGAGGTCAAGGTCAGCCTCGTAGACGAGGACGGTAACCCCGTCGACACACGCAGGGACGACGGATACGTGCGTATCGAGGGACGCGAGAACGTCGAGACCGGCATAGACGGAACGGAGACGGTCGAGATATCGCCGCGTCCGTCGGGAGGCGTCGTCGCCGAGTACGTTCCGGAGCCGTGGTACGAGGCGGATACGCCCTACGTCGGCGACACGGATGTCGTGAACCCCGACAACAGCTTCGACCTCCTCGACGAGATGGGTATGCTTTCACAGCTCTTCGTCTTCCTTCTGCCGTTCCTTCTTGCGGTCTACTTCCTGGACAGGATGCTTAGCCTCGGCATCTGGCCCCCCTGGAGGCGTATATGAGGCACGACGTACGAGAACCCAATCCGGCGACGGAGTTAACTAAGGGTACCTCATGTAACGACCAAGGAAAGGTGCGCAGACAACGATGACAGACGAGATAGCCTTTGTTGACGGCATGGTACAGGCGGCGCGCGAGATACTGTCGGAAGGCTCCGACGAGTTACACGAGTCGATGCAGGGCATGCTCGAACTGGCGGTCATAGTGACGGTGAGGACGCCGCACCCCGAACCACGTGACGGCTTCTTCTTCGGCGAGCCTACGAACGAGCCGTGGATTTCTCTATACGGATACTACACCGAAGCCGTCCTGCCCGTGACCGTCCTGCTAATCGCGCTCGCCATAGCCATGATACTTTTTACGGGAATCTTCGGCACGTTTCTTACGGGCTACGAACGTTCGCGCGCCAAACGTCGCCTCGTCATCGCCTTCCTGTTCGTGCTCGCGTGGTGGGGCATCGGCGCGTTCGTTCTACGTTTCGTCGACGCGCTCGCCGTGGGTATCGCACCCGAACCGTCGACGGTAGCTTCGACGTTTCAGGACACGATGACTCTCGAAGGACACGGCACTACGACGACGGCGGCACTCACGCTCTTAGAGACTGTCGTGGTGCTCTCGCTAATCGTCTGGTTCTTCGTGCGTTGGCTCGGCATCTACGCCATAATGCTCGCGGCACCGATAGGCGTCGCTTTCTGGGTCGTCGATGTCGGTCCTTTCGCGTACCTCTCGAAGCTCATAGGTGAGCTTCTAATAAGGTTCATACCGCTCGCCTTCATCACCGTACCCGCCGCAATCGTCTTCCGTGTCGGCGAACTCCTGTTCGGCAACTTCGACCCGGCGGCGGAGTTCGGAGAGGGCGCAGGACCGTTTCTGTTCGCTCTCGCGTTTCCGTTGGTTATACTTGTCGTCTCGTACTACCTGTTTAGGATGCCAAGTCTGAGACGTAGGGGCGTGCCGTCCGCCGACGCGGATGTCGAGAGACAGACTGTCGAGAAGGGACGCGGAACGCCGGAAGCGGGTGCGGAGAGAGGAACAGCCACGACGCTGTACAAGGGACGGTCGGAAGACGAAGGGACGCCGACGGGCGACGACCGTTCGCGTCGCGGCACCGACCTTCCGACACCTTCCGCAGGTGGGACGACAAGCCGTCCCGTCAGGAACTACGACACGGGCGGTATGTCGGGCGTGGGAGCCGACGCCGTCCGGCGTGACGTCTCGCGGTCACGCAGAAAGCTCACAGACAGCGACAGGAGGTGGGCATGATGTCTTCGTCCGACCCGACGCGCCGTGTCCCCAAGAAGTTAGGAGCGAGCGACGAGTTCTGGCGCGGATACACGCTCGACGACCTGCTCGTCGGAGGAACGCCGTTCATCGTCGCAGTCCTGCTTACGGCTTACGTCATACCTCCCGAGTTCCGTTACGTCGGGTATATCCTTGCGGGAGTCGCTCTCGTCGTCGGCGCGCTCGCCGTCTACGCGACGCCCGACCACCTGACCGCGAGCGAATGGGTTTCGACGTACGTCCACCACTTCCGGCGCGCCAACGAGATGGAGCACGTCCGTTACGACTTCGAGTCGGCGCGTGAGCAGAAGGACTTCCCCGAGTCGCGCGCCTACGAGGTGAGCGGACGCACTCAGGAACTCACCGACGTGAAACGCGTCCACAAGGACAGCGACGCGGTCGAACGTACCGACGGCGCGTTCGTGGGTGCGGTACGCGTAGAACCCGCCAACATGGCACTCACGACAGACAGGCGGTGGCAGGAGAACGTCTCCGCCTTCGCCGACTTCTTCAACAACTCTGTCGAGTGGAGCCTTCAGATGTACTCGACGACGACCGAGTTCCCTGTCGAGGACTACCTCAGGAGACGTGAACGCAGGTTAGACGACGACGATGTCACCGGAAACCCTGTCTTCCGTCGTCTCATAGAGGAGTGGCTCGACTGGTATCCGCGGGAGTTAGAAGCGCGCGGAACCAACATACGTGAGCACTACATCGTCGTGCCGGTACGGCGCGACGAAGTGACAGGAAACGGCGACGAAAACGGTCTGTTCGATAAGCTCTCGGGCGTGCCTGTCATAGGCGCGCTCGCCTCGGGCGACGGAATGACGGAGGAGGAGATGCGTTCACGCGCGCTCAACGAACTCGACGAACGTCTCCGTATGGTCGAGAACGAAGGGATACAGCGACTCGACGGCTGTCGCGCACACCGTGTCGAGGCAGGTGGTTTAGCGCGTATGCTCGCTGAGTTCTGGGAGGGCGAACCCGCCGACTTCGCCGACATGGACGGCGCGTTACGCGAGAACCCCGTTGTCGCGGGTGAAGCCGACATCAACGGAAACGGCAGGGACGACGCAGAAACGTCGGAAGGCGAGACGGAGGCGGGCAAGCGAGAAACGGTGAAGAACGAGCGAGAGACAGAGGCGGGCGCGAGGAGGGAGACAGGTGAACGAGAAGACGGCGAAGAAGGAGAGTCAACCTCATTCGTGCGTTCGCTCTTCAGCCGAGGCGGGAGCGAAGACGGAGAGGAGATGACCGAGGGAAGGGTAACCGACGACGTAGAGGAGATGCACAAGGCGTTCGTCGCTCCTTCGGAGGCGGTCTTCGAGCGCAACGCCGCCAAACTCGGAACGCGGTGGACTAAGACGATGTGGGCGGAAGGCTACCCCGACCAGCCCGTCAACGGATTCCTCGAACGTCTTTTCACGGAGCCCGGTATCGAGACCGACGTTGCGATACACGTCGAACCGCGCGACACGAGGCGGGCGCAGGAGGAGCTAAAG
>JAQZDD010000355.1 GCA_028751055.1 Euryarchaeota archaeon Ods04
GACGAGACGGTGTGCCTCGTTGACGAGCGCGGCGAGCACCGGCATTATGTCGTGCGCCTCGTCGGGTTCAGGAACGACGGCGTGGTCGCCGTCCCAGTCGAAGAAGCCTTCGCCCGACTTCTTGCCGAGACGACCTTCTTCGACCATCTCCTCCATCCTTTCGCGTACCTCCTCCGGCGGCGCGTACGTGTCGCCGTACTCAACCGACAGGTTGTCGACGGTGTCTAAATGTACGTCCAAGCCGATGAGGTCGATGAGTTCGAGCGGACCGCGGTCGAAGCCGACGCGTCCTGCCGCCGTGTCTATCGCCGCGGGTTCCGCCTCCAGAAGTTCCCACGTCGCCGAGCACTTGATGCTCGCCGAGAGACGCGACAGACAGTTCGCCCTGTGTTCAGCGTGGAGACGGAAAGGCTCCTTCTCGATAGCCTCGCCGACATCACGCGCTACGGCGAGCGCGTCTTGAGACGCCTCGTCGCCCGAGTACTCGACGATGTTTCGGTGTATCGCAGGGTTCGCAAAATGGAACAGTACGACACGCTCGGGACGGCGCGCGCCTTCCGCCACCTCCTTCGCCGTCAGAGACGACGTGTTGGTGCCTATCACTGCGTCATCGTCGAGAACGTCTTCGAGGGACGAGACGATGTTTCGTTTGAGTTCGATGTCCTCGGGCACCGCCTCGACGACGAAATCCGCGCCTTCGAGTGCCGACATATCCGTGTCGTACGTTATCTTCTCTGCGGGAGACTCCTGCTTCAGGATGTCCGCCTCACGTAGTTCGTCCTCTAGCTTCGTCTCGTGAAAACCGCGTGCGTCCTCAAGAGCGTCGTCGTCCACGTCGACGAGAACTACCGAGTAGCCCGCGTTTGCGAGCATTCCCGATATGTCCTTGCCCATCAGACCCGCACCGACGACACCGGTTCTTTCTACTTGCATATTCCTTCTTACAGTTGTGACGGTGCGTAATAGTTGGTTCGGACGAAGTAGTAGCCTAAGCCGACGGCGAGGACGGCGAGCCAGCCCGCGAAGAGAGTCGTGGACTGCGTGGCGAGTAGGAGGATGAGGAGGATGTTGAGCGGTATAGCCGCTATCGCCATTCCGAGAACGAGACGGTTTGGGACAGGAAAGGCGTCGGGTTCGAAGCCGGGTGGCGGCTGACGCAGGACGGAGACGGCAGCTATCATAACGGCGGTTACGACGAGCGCGCCGCCGAAGGCGAGAACAGTACCTAGGTCCTCGAAAGGCAGGGGGGCGAGCATCACGAGACTGCTCAGCGCGTACGTGCCGAAAAGTGCCCAGTGCGCCGTCCCGAAACGTTCGTTCTTCCTGCCGAGAGCGCGCGGAAGCACGCCGTCGTGTGCGAGTGCCTCGACGTAACGCGGCACGAGTATGAACGTGGCGTTGAGACTTGTCGCAACCGCGAAGACCGCGCCGCATACGACGAAGACCGTCATGAAGCCGGGCGAAAGAAAGCTCTCAGCGGGGAGCATCAACGTCTCGTCCGACATACCTGCGACGCCTACCGTGCCGACGGCGACGGCGGCGACTAAGACGTAGATGAGAAGCACGAGAGGGATGCTCACGACGAACGAACGCGGTATCGTTACGGCGGCGTCGCGGAGGTCGCCGCCTATGTCTATCACGAAGTTGGCACCGAGACAGGTGAAGTAGAGAATACCTGCGCCCGCCGCGATACCGACGGCTCCGCTGGAGAACGGCGACGATAGGTTGGCGGGTTCGACCTCAGGAACCCCTAAGACGACGAACGAGACGAGCGCGACCACGAGACCCACGAACATCAACGTCTGTGCGCGCGCCGCAGGACGTATGCCGAACAGGTTGATGACGA
>JAQZDD010000308.1 GCA_028751055.1 Euryarchaeota archaeon Ods04
GCACGTGCGACAGACACAAACGGGTTGCGGTTCAGTTCTGCCCGCCAAAGAGGTTTTCAGGCGTAGTGCTCTGCGTGGACGTGCTCCCTAAGAGCGTCTACGTCGTCGAAACCGTCGTTACAGACGGCGCACGTGTTGTGGTGTAGCGCGACGTGCTGTGTCATTCCTGCTGCCGATACGAACTCCGCGTCACAGTTGGTGCATGCGTATGCCATTGCGTTATTAATTAAGAGCTGTTACAGCAAATATCTTTCTACGATAGCGTCGCAGTCTTGTGTTAATATTTGTTAAAACGAGGATGTTGTTTCGCAAACGTCGCGTGTTGCCGGTCGTCGCTGAGCAGGAACGTGAGGTCCGACGGAGGAAGTCAGAAAGGAAGGAGGTCGAGGGGGTTCTCTATCTCTTCCCAGTCCGCCTCCATCTCTTCGTCTGTCAGGAGACACGAATCGAGAGAGTCCTCTATCGCCGCGCGGTCCATGTCAGCACCGATGAAGACGAGTTGCGCTCCCCTGTCGCCGTACTCGGGATGCCATTCCTCGCGCAGGACAGGGTTGTCGGCGAGTATCTCTTCCTGTTTTTCGTCGGGGAGTTCGGCTATCCATTTCCCCGCAGGCGTGAGACGGTAACTGTTCGCGGCGACGTTGAGCGAGACCGAAAAGGTGTTCGACTGAGGGAGCCAGACGAAGCCCTTGGCGCGTACGACGCTCTCGGGCAGGTCGTCAAGGAACTCGGTCAGACGGGCTGGATGGAAAGGACGGTTCCGGCGGTAGACGAAAGACGATATGCCGTACCGCTCGTCAGGATGACGGTGTTCGTGGTCATGGTCGTGTTCGTGGCTGTGATTGTCTTCGTGCTCTCCACTCGCGTGCTCATGACTGTCACCGTGTGCTTGTTCCTCTGTGTCTTCCTCCTTGATACGTTGTATCCAGCCGGCAGAGTTCCCCGCAGTATCGGGGTTGAAAAGCCCCGTACCGAGGACGTCGTCCGGTTCGACGCGTCCGAACTCCGTCCTGATTATCTCTGCGTCGGGCTTGAGTTCGGTGAGAACCTCCTCGACGGCTTCGAGACGTTCGTCGGACACAAGGTCGGTCTTGTTGAGCACCAGAACGTCGGAGAACTCGACCTGGTCCATCAGTATGTCCTCTATCGGCTTCGTCGTCTCCGCCGTGTCAAGCTGGAATGCGTCGGCTTCTACATCGTTCCCTTCGACGATACCCGCGAAGACATCGGCGTCGACGACCGTAACCGTCGTGTCGAGTTCGTAGAGTTCGCGCGCGCCCGGCGAAAGGAACCCCCTTGCGACGGGTTCGGGTTCGCTGACGCCCGACGACTCAACGAGAAGATGGTCGAAGTCGTACTCACGCGCGAGACGCGCAGTCTGCTGGACGAGTTCGTTCTGTAGCTGACAGCAGATGCAGCCGTCGGAGAGTTCGACGAGTTCGCCGTCGCTCGCAGAGACGGGAGTTTCGAGGAGTTCGGCGTCTACGTTGAGTTCGCCCATGTCGTTTACGACGACTGCGACCGTCTCGTCCGTGTCGTGTACCTCTTCGAGGATGTGGTTCACGAGCGTCGTCTTTCCCGCTCCTAAGCTACCGCTGACGACCGTGACGGGCATCTGACTCTCTATGTTCATACTACGTCTACAGCCTGCTAAGTTTAATACTTTGCTGTGGTATTTTGTTAACCGCCTTCAGACGAGGCTGAGGACAACCTTACCACCCCATGCGAGCACCGCGGCGAAAAAGACCGCGGCAGCGGCTTCGCGGCGTACCGCGCCGATATCTCGCGCGCTATCGTGAACGCCGTTACAAGACAGGGCAGGAGGACGCCCGCAAGGTAGACTGCGACGAGCACCTCAAGCGGCGAGAGCGCGGCGACCGTTGCCTCCTCCGACGTGAACAGCGCGATGCCGTCCTTCCGTACCGAGGCTAAGACGACGACAAGTGCCGAGTCGGCGGCGACTCCGAAGCCCACGACGGACGAGTTGGCGAGGAGCCATCGCTGGCTGTCTCTCGTTCTCATATTAACAAGAAAAATAGCTAAGTTAATAAGAGTTGTTATGGAGTGTGGATAGAGTATTAATAGTACTTAGTGAAGCGTTCCGTCGCGTACGTCGTAGTCGTGCGCGAACAGAGCGTAACCTACCTCGGCGGTCGTGTGTCCCGTCTCGTCACTTACGTCGCGTATCTCGTCTATCATGACGCAGTAGTCGAAGGCGTCGAACGTCTCCTTTCTGCCGTCGACGCGTCCCGCGCGCTCCAGAGAAGCCCAGA
>JAQZDD010000205.1 GCA_028751055.1 Euryarchaeota archaeon Ods04
GAACTCATCGCCGAGCACCTCACCCGTTGCGTACGAGTCGGACACCTGACCGAGGTTGACGCCGACGAGTCCACCCAAGTCCTGTGCCTCAGTATCCTCTAAATCGAATCCAGCGACGCTGGCATCGGCGTAAGACTCGGATATATCACCCTCGTTGCGTCCGACGAGTCCGCCGACTATGTCGACGCCGGAGACTTCGCTCTCTGCGTAGGAACGCTCGACCGTGCCGTCGTTTCCGCCTACGAGCCCCCCGACACGTGTGTCAGCGAACGCCTCGCCGGCTGCATACGTGTCTGAGACGGTTCCCTCGTTGTAGCCGACGAGAATACCGACCCACTGCTCTCCGTCGACAAAGGCGTCTTCGACACCGACGTTCTCCACGACGCCCGACGAACCGACGGCACCGAACAGACCTACGTCGGATTCTTCAACGCGTTCGATGTCGAGACCTTCGACTGTGTAACCGCCGCCGTCGAAGCTACCCATGAAAGGCTGGTTGAAGTCACCGATAGGTTCGAAGCTGTCGACGGTGGAGAGGTCGATGTCGTCAACGAGGACGTAGTCACCGGCTAAGTCATCCTGTATATCCTGTAACTCCTGCGCGTCCGATATCTCCGTCGCCTCCTGCGCCGTTACCGCTCCGACAGCGACACCTCCTACAAGCAACGTAAGTAGTCCTGCACATACGCAGGCTCTCAGAACTCTTCTTTCCATACATCCAGATACAGGTCTACCATGTTAAGCTTGCCCCTCTACAGAATGGCGACAAAAAGCCGTAAGCCGTCGGGTCAGACGCCGTCGGCGATGAAGGCTTGTATGACCTCTTGCAGGTCACCCGTGTCGATGTCGTCAGCGAGGAAGTCAGAGATAGCGTCCTGCAGTCCTGCCGTGTCGACACGTCCCTCGTCGTTACGGTAGTTATCGACTACGTCTATGTCATCTCCGACTACGACCGTCGCCGTGTCAGTCGCTGTCTCTCCGGCGTTGTTCTCGACCTCTGCTTCAAGAACATACTCCGTCTCCTCCGCGTCCTCCGGCACGTCTAACGTAACCGACACGTCCGCACTCTGACGGTCTTCCTGCCATGCCCAGAGAACCCTTCCGTCTTCCTCGATGTTGTCACCCAGAGCATCAGGTGTTATGAAGGCACCGTCGTTCTGGCTGCTCGACACGCTCCAGTCGTTGGGTATCCCGTCTAACCTCACCGAACCCATGTTCTCAGCTACGATGTTCACCGTCGCCTGTCCACCGGGCGACACGGCGTCTCCTGTCGCAGTCACGGACGGTCCGACTGGGTCAGCGTCGCCAGCGAAGACGCCGAACGTGCTGTACTCGGTGAGGTTCGCGGAAACGACCTCGTTCTGTGTGTCGACGGTAGACGGTACCTCAGACCAGTCGCCGGTATCATCGTCGTACTTCCAGAGCGCGAGGTCTTCTTCGTCGCCCGCGAAGTCGGCACCGTCGTAATGAACGTCGACATCAAGGTAAGAGTTGGTGAAGGTTTCAGCCTCTATCTCCTCATCAAGCTCGTCCTCCAGCTCCTCTTCGAACATCTCGGCATCTATCTCGTCAGTTGCCTCGAAGTACAGGCCTGTATCGGTCTGTCCCTCGGGAGGAGCGGGTGCTTCGGCAGGGTCGACGCCGCTAACCGAGACGTTGTTGGACTCGAACGAGAGCACAGTCTCGTCGTCCTGCGGTCCCAGCACCATTCCCTCGGCGAAGTTGGGTCCAGCAGGTATCTCGTCGTCCTGTGCAGTCTCTACGCCCGTGTCAGCAGCATCTATGCCAGCGTCAGCCACGTTAAGAACCTCATCATCTTCCTCCTCGTCTACCGTCCCCGACACGTCTACGTAGTCGATTTCGTTATCCTTCAGTTCGTTGTCGAGAACTGCGTTCTCGGCGGAGTCGGCGAGTAGCACGCCTATGTCGCCACCGCTCACCTTGTTGTCGGAGAACGTCTCACCGAACGAAGCCGTGGTAGCCACACCGACGGAGTTTTCGGAAAACTCGTTCTCCGAAACCGTGTTGTCCTCCGTCAGACCTGCGATATACCCGACTTCGTTACCCGTGACGGTGTTGTCCGTGACGAGGCTGTCAGAAGGACCGAAAACCGCGAGAATCCCCGCGCCGTCGTTGTCCCTCACCTCGTTGCTCTCTACCGTGCTATCGCTAACGCCGAAGAACAAGACGACACCGTTCTCCTCGTTGTCTTCGATGACGTTGTTCCGTACCTCGTTGTCGGATGCCTCTCCGAAGAAACCGACGACAGAGACACCGTCAACGTTGTCAGCCAGACGGCTGTTCTCAACCACGTTGTTCGACGAATCCACGAGGTTGACAGCCCCTTCCTCTGACCCGGTCACCTCAACGTCGTTTACCGTGCTGTCTTCGACGAACGCAAGGGATATGCCTTCGCCCCAGTCAGACACCTCTACATCGGTCAAAGTAACGTCTGCCACGGCTTCGAAGCCGCTTTCGACGCTGATGCCCGTCGAGTTCTCATCGCCAACACCCTCGATACTGTTACCCTGTCCGTCGAAGGTAACGTCGTCTGAGGTTATCTCGATGCATGTCTCTACATCCCCGCCTATGTCGTCTTCAAGCACGTACTCACCAGGACTGTCTATCGTCCCGCACTCCGTGACTGTATCCGGCTGTGCCGCGACGGCACCCATCGACAACCCCATGCCCAGCGTCAAGCCGACAGCCAAGAGGGTAGCTATCAAGACTTTACGTCTACCGAGACCGTTTTTTCCGGTCATACCATCAAAATTCTATCCGCGGATAATAGTTCTTGGGATGGGTATGTTACCTTCCTCAGCCTGCGAGGAACGCGTTTATTATAGCCTGCAGGTCGCCCGTGTCGATGTCGCCAGCAAGGAAGTCAGAGATAGCGTCCTGCAGGTCGCCCGTGTCGATGTCGCCGTCCTCGTCGTACTCACAGACGATAGGCTCGAACGGGCAGTCTTGAACCTCAACCGCCGCTGTGTCGTCAGCAGTTTCGCCGTCGGCGTTCTCGGCTTCGACACCGAGCACGTGGTCGGTCTGCTCAACGTCGTCTGGCAGGTCGAACGTGACCGATACGTCCATGAGTGACCTGTCTTCGTCCCATACCCACGCGACGGAGCCTTGGTCATCCACGTTGTCACCCAGATTCCCCGGTGTGATGAACGCACCGTCGTCCTCGCTCTCTGC
>JAQZDD010000107.1 GCA_028751055.1 Euryarchaeota archaeon Ods04
CAGCGAAAGTATTCTTTCGACCTTTCCGTGTATGCCGCCCGTTACGTCAGTTCCAGCACCGTCCAAGACCTCTACCTCCTTGACGGAGGTGACACGTCTCAGAACTTCGCCGTCTCCGTCGAGCACGCCGCCCGCTGACGTGCACATCCCCAACGGTTCGTCGAGACGGTCGGCGAGTTCGACGGCGATGTAGTCTCCCGAGAGGACGGAGACGCCTCCTGCCGTCGTGTCAGCTACGACATCGCCGTGTAGGACGGGAAGGAATCCCTCGTCTCGGAGAGCCTCTACGGGCTTCGTCTCGAAGCTGAGCGAGCGCGCACCGTCGCGCCAAGCGCAGGACAGCGGATGCATCGGCAGGGCATCGACACCGTGCTGGTTCAGCGCGCCGACGACGCATTCGTTGAGACGCGCAACCGCGGCATGCGTCTCGTACGCTCCTTCGTGTCCGCCTTCGGCGAGTCCGTTACGCTCGGCGTGCGGATGTCCGAACGAACCCGCGCCGTGCACGAGGACGAGGTCGTCCCTTCCGGCTTCTGCTACCGTCTCGACGACCTCGTCGAACTCCTTGGAGAGCGTCTCCTCCTCCGTCTTGTCGGTCAGGACGCTTCCGCCTATCTTGAGAATCATTCCTCGGTGCGCACCCCCTCGGCGACACGTGCGACGAACGCCTCTTCTGCCTCGTCCTCAACCGCGCTCAGAACGTCGTCAGCCGCTGGGTGCGCGACGACACATCCCGCGCCGCCCGCGCCCGTCAGCTTTGCGTGTCCTCCCGCGTCGCGCGCCGCCCAGACCATACGCGAGAGCGACGAAGACGAGACGCCGAGCGCGTCCAAGAGACCTTGGTTCATGTCCATGAGCGCGCCGAGTGCGTCGGTGTCGCCCGTCTCCGCACGTTCGACGCCCATCCGCGAGAGGTCGCCTATCGACTCGACGATATCGTCGGCTACCCTGTTCCGGTCGACGAGACGCGAGACGCCTTCGACCATCTCGCCCGTCGGTGCCGAACCGCCGTCCCATCCGACGACGAAACGTGCGTCCGCGCCGCCGGGTACGTCGAGACGCCTCTTCTCTTCGTCTCCGACTACGGTGTAGCCGCCCATCGTCGCCGTGTAGGTGTCCGCGGGAGAAGCCGCGCCCTGCACGTCGAGTTCGACGGCGTGTGCCTCCTCAGCGACCTTCTCGCGCTCCATGGGCGCGCCGAGTTCGCGCGATGCGGCGTGTAGCGTAGCGGCGGAGACGGCGGCACTCGAACCGAGACCTGCACCTATCGGTATGTCGGACTCGACTTCAACTCTCAGGGGCGTATCGTCGCCTGCGTGCTCACGTGCACGTCCGACAGCTTCGCGCACGTACGCCGAGTCGGGCATTTTGTCTTCCTCACCGCTCTTCGTCTCCACGGTAACGGTAGCGCGTCTCCCGACAGCGAAAAGCAGAGCAGGTTCGCCGTAGACGACGGCGTGCTCGCCGAGCAAGAAGGCTGTACCCGGCGCGCTCGACCGAGCCATCGCGTCGGCTCAGACCTCCGGTTCGAAGTCTTCGAGCGTGTAGTCGGTCTCGACACCGCGCTTGTCGAGTATCTCCTCCGCGAGCAGACCGTAGACGACTGCGAGTGCCTTACGTCCCTTGTTGTTCGTCGGCACCACTAAGTCGACGTTGTTCGTCGCGTTGTTGGTGTCGCACATCGCTATGACGGGTATGCCGACCGTCACAGCCTCCTTGACCGCCTGCGCGTCGCCTATCGGGTCGGTTACGACGAGAACGTCGGGTTCGATGTAGCCGTCGTAGTCGGGGTTGGTGAGCGTGCCCGGTATGAAACGTCCCGAACGCACACGCGCACCCGTCGCCTCGGCGAACGTCTCAGCGGGATGCTGTCCGTATCTGCGCGACGACGTGACGAGAACGCTCGAAGGCTCGTAGCCGCTCAGGAAGTTCGCCGCCGTCCGTATACGGTCGTCTGTCTGAGCTATGTCGATGACGTACAGACCGTCCTCACGGACACGGTGGATGAAACGCTCCATATGTCCGGTCTTCTGCTGCGTGCCTATGTGCACACCCGACGACAGGTAGTCGTCTACGGGAAGCAGGAGGTCGGTTTCGTCGTCGAACCCTGTCTCTCTCTCCGTCTCGGGTTCTTCTTCCGCCTCTTCCTCGGCTTCCTCTTCACCTTCTGCTGTCTGTTCCTCCGTCTGTTCCTCCTCGGCTTCCGTCTCCTCAGCCTCCGTAGGCTGTTGCTCTTCCTCTGTCTCCTGCGTCTCGTCTCCGGCTTCCTCCTCCTCGTCTGTCTCTGGCTGTTCCTGTGACATTCGTTATCGCTCCATGTCTCTCTGTATTCTTATAACTTCGTTTAGCTTTGCTGTGCGTTCGCCGCCTACCGCGCCCGTCTTGATGAAACGTGTTCCGAAACCGACCGACAGCGCGGCTATCGTGCTGTCTTCCGTCTCACCGCTCCTGTGCGACATCACCGTCTCGTACCCCGCGTCTTCCGCTGTCCTAACCGCCTCGTACGTGTCGGTCACCGTACCGACCTGGTTCGGCTTTATCAGGACGGAGTTCGCCGCGCCGTCTGCCACACCGCGCTCGATACGTTCGACGTTGGTCACGAACAGGTCGTCTCCGCAGACGAGCGTGTCGGTGTCGAGGAGACGTTCAGTGAGACGTGCGAAGCCCTCGAAGTCGTCCTCGCGCAGCGGGTCCTCGACGTATATCAGGTCGTGTTCGCGCACCAACGACTCGATGTACTCGACCTGCTCGTACGTGTCGCGTGTCGTGTCTCCGTAGACGTAGACACCGGCGTCGTCGTCCCAGAGTTCGCTCGCGGCGACGTCGAGTCCGATACGCGTCTCGACACCCGCCGCGCTTTCGACGGCTTCGGCGACGACTTCGAGTGCCTCGTCGTCCGTCAGCGAGGGTGCCCACGCGCCTTCGTCGCCCTTTCCCGCCGGAACGCCGCGTTCGTCAAGAACGTCCTTGACGTCGGCGTGTATCTCGGCGTTCGTGAACGCCGCCTCCTCGAACGTCTCCGCTCCTGTAGGCGCGACGAGGAACTCCTGTATGTCCGTCGCGTCGTCGGCGTGTTCTCCGCCGCCTACGACGTTTCCGAGCGGGACGGGCGTCGAAGACGCGAACGCGCCGCCCAGATGACTGTGGAGAGGCACGCCGAGCGCGTCCGCCGCTGCCTTTGCCGTTGCCATCGAGACGGCGACGGCGGCGTTAGCACCTATCGAGGAGAAGTTTTCCGTGCCGTCCTCGTCTCGCAGAGTCGCGTCGACTTCGCGCTGGTCCGACGCGTCGACTCCGACGAGGCTTTGAGCGGCTTCCTCTCCGCGTTCGACTGCCTCCTCCGCAGGTATCTCTACGGCTTCGTGTTCGCCCGTCGAAGCACCTGAAGGAGCGGCGGCACGTCCGAAACCCGCGGAGGTGCGTACCTCCGCTTCTACGGTCGCATTTCCGCGCGAGTCGAGTATCCTGCGTAGTTCCACCGACTCTATCGTCGTCGCCGCCATCAGTCGCGCCTCACGGTTATCGGCAGGACACCGCGTTCGAGTTCTTGACGCGCTATCCTGACCGGGTCGTTCGTGTCAATCTCGATTAACGGAGGCGCGCCCATCGAAATCTGTAGAGCGCGCGCGCCTATTATCCGCGCCCTCTCGTAACGCGTGTATCGGATGCTCATGCTCACTGGTAGGGTGCCACCGTGTCCACGAGGTCTCTGTGCGTCACTAGCATACGCCTACAGCAGTACCGTCTCACGCCCAAGTCGTCAAGAACCTCTTCTGCGTCCTCACCGGCTTCGGTACGCTCCTTGTACTCCTCGTAGTGTTCCCCGACGGTACTACCGCACGTGAAACACCGGACAGGCACCATCATGGTATCACCTGTAAGACTTCTGGTACCGAGCACGCGCGCCCGGTCCACCGAACTTCTTCGCCTCTTTGCGTCGCGGGTCGTCGACGAGCAGAGAGCGGTCGAACTCCATGTATGCCTCCCGGAGTTCTGCGTCGCCCGTCCAGTCGACCAGACCGCGCGCAATCGCGGTTCTTACGGCGTCAGCCTGTCCCGAGTAGCCGCCGCCCTCGACATCCACGTCTATGTCGACCTGTTCGCGCAGGTCGTCGTCGGCGACACGGAACGGCTCTGTCATCTTGAGCCGCGCGCTCTCGGGTTCGACGAACTCGACGTGTTTCGAGTTTATTCGTACGCGACCTTCGCCCTCCTTCACCGTCGCGCGCGCTACAGCCGTCTTCTTCTTACCTGACGTGTTTACGGCTTCTACCATGTTACGTTACCTCCTATCTTTTCGCTTATCTCGCCGAGCGTTACGTAGCCGCCCTGTCCGATGTCTTCGACTGTACTGTCGGGTTCCTCGAACTCCTCGCCTTCGTACTCGTGGGGAACGCCGACGTAGAAACGGACGCGCGAGAAAGCGTCCTTTCCGCGCTGGCGTTTGTACGGAAGCATGCCACGCACGGCGCGCTTCGCTATGCCGTCGGGACGTTTGGGATGCTTGGGTCCACGGTCACTACCGTGTTCGTTGACCTTCGCGCGGTACTTCTCGATAACGTCGCGCTTGTCGCCCGAGACGACTATCTTCTCGGAGTTGACAACGACGAACTGCTCTCCGTCGAGCGACCGCGAAGCGAGCGTGCTTGCGAGACGACCTAAGACGGCACCCTCGCCGTCGATTATCGTCGTCTCGTCGGCGTCGAACTCGGCTTCGCCCTTCATCTTATCACCCTCACACCGGAGCCGTCGGACTCCTCTACGAAGTCGTCGAGTTCGACGGGTTCTCCGCCCGCCTCGGCTATCTTGTCGCGCGCCGACGACGAGAAGTCGAAAGCCGCCACATCTACGCTCTTTGACAGTACTCCGCCTCCGAGCACCTTGCCCGGCACTACGACCGTCTCGTCTTCGTCGGCGTACCTCTCTATTCTGCTAACGTTGACTTCCGCACGGCTACGCGAAGACGTGTCGAGGCGTGACGCTAACTCGTTCCAGACGTTAGCGTCGTCCTCGTCGGCGCGTTCGCGCAGTCGTTCGATGAGGTTTATCAACCTCGG
>JAQZDD010000318.1 GCA_028751055.1 Euryarchaeota archaeon Ods04
AGAGACTGCCGAGGAGGCGGAAGAAGTCGTTGAAAAGACAGAGGAAAAGGTCAAAGAGGGTATCGAGGAAGTAGAAGAAGCCGCCGAAAAGACAGAGGAGAAGGTCGAAGAGGGCGTCGAGGAAGCAGAAGAAAGTGCGGAGGACATCGGAGAGCGCGTCGAAGGACGTACCGAAGACGTTCTCGACTCTGTCGACGACAACGTCGACCGCCTCCTTTCTGAGATACTCGACACGCGTTCGCGCGTCGCGGTCTACGTCGGTCTGAGGAAGAAGGAGCGTGCGACGCCCGACGAGGTCGCTGAGGAGACGGGACTGTACCCCGACAAGGTCGAACGTGTCCTCGAAGAACTCGAAGACGAAGAGGTAGTCGAAAAAGTGGCTGCCGACAGCGACGAGTACAAGGCTATATCGCCGACTGAACTCGTCCGACGTGTGCCTGAGAGCGTCGGAAACTGGCTCAGTGACCTGATACGTTCGGGCGACGACGAGGACGAAAAAGAGGATAAGACGACCGAGATAGACGTGGAGTAGGCACGCTTCTCTCATCGGAGACCGTCGCCGCAAAAACCGCCTCTACCGAGGCTCTTATACGTCCTTTCTACGAATATACCCCAACCATGCAGGAACTCGTAGAGCTACTGTTCCCGAACGGTATCTTCCATTACGCTGTCGGCGGTCTACTCGTCGGCTTGGGCGTCGCCGTCATCTACATCGGCACAGGAATATCGGCGGGTGCGAGCACCTTCCTTGAGTCGACGCTTTCGTACGTTTCGAAAAAGTCGAGGTTCCAGCAGTACCGTCCGTCGCGTGACTGGCGCGTCGTCTTCACGCTCGGTATCGTATCGGGTGCCGCCGTCTATGCCGTCGTTTCGTACGCCGCGACGGGTGGCGTCTACGAAGCCGAAGGCGTCTGGCTCACCGAGGTCGAGCCTTGGCGTCTCTTAGTCGGCGGCGTCCTGATAGGAGTCGGCACGCGCCTCGGCAAGGGATGCACGTCGGGACACGGCGTCTGCGGCGTCGGTTCGATGTCGACCACGTCGTTCGTCAACGTCGCCATCTTCTTGTCCATCGCTGTCGGCGTCGCTCTCTTCATGGCTTCTCTTGGAATGGGGGTGTCGCCGTGACGGAGAACCGCGCGACATACGTCCTCATCTACGTCGGAGGCTTGCTGTTCGGATTCGGTCTGGCGTACAGCCGTATGGCACAGCCTGAGGTTGTCCTTTCGTTTCTCCAGCTAGACGACTTCGGTCTTCTGTTCGTGATGTTCGGCGCGGCGGTCGTGACGGGGTTGACCTACTTTGTCGTTCCGCGTCTCCGCGACTCCGCGCCCCTCACGAAGAGCGCGTACACACGGCGTCTCAAGAGCCTCGACAGGAACGTCGTCGTGGGCGGCGGTATCTTCGGCGTCGGCTGGGGACTCTCGGGCATCTGTCCCGGCGCGGCTTACGCGTCTCTCGGCGTCGGAAACGTCGTCATGCTCTACGGCATCTTCGGAATGTTCGTCGGCGCGTACGTACAGGGCGCGTTACGGTCGACCGACGTTACCGAACCGACGACCGAGACTGCAGGCGACTGATTTTTACGCGCGTCCGTACAGTTAGACGTATGAGCAAGCTGACAGGTGCCTTACAGATGGTCGTCGTGCTCGTGGGGACAGCCGTCGCGCTCGTCGCGGGCTACGTCGGCTTCTTCGTGGTGCCCGAAATAGCCGATGTGTCGGTCTGGAGCGTCGTCTTCGTGCTGACGCTCGGCTTCGCGGGGCTTTTCGTCTCGCAACGTATCGCGTCGTCGCTCGTGTCGCCGTACAACACAGCCGAAGTAAAGGTGTCGGGACCAATCACGCGCGAAGGTCCGCGTGGTCTCGTTCCGTCGCCCGGCTTTCCGGCGGAACGTATCGTCGACGCTGTCGAGAGGGCGGACGACGACTCCGCCGTCGACGCGCTCGTCGTGCATCTCAACACGCCGGGCGGGCAGGTCGTGCCGAGCGACGACATCAGACGTGCGGTTGAGGATTTCGACGGACCGACCGTTGCCTATGCGACGGACACGTGCGCGAGCGGCGGCTACTGGATAGCGAGCGCGTGCGACGAAGTCTACGCGCGCGACACGAGCTTAGTCGGCTCCATCGGCGTCTTGGGGTCGCGTGTCAA
>JAQZDD010000311.1 GCA_028751055.1 Euryarchaeota archaeon Ods04
ACGTCTCCTGCACCTGCGGTTCAGGGACAGCCTGACAGGTCGTCACGGGTCTTCCCGAATTCTTAAGCTGTCCGTACATGTGTCCGTATCTGAACTAGACGGCTCCTGTGGTGCCGAACCGCCCGTGGATATATCCGTGAGCAGACGGTAATGGCGGGTATGCCACAGGTAGATATACCGCCCGAGATACACGAGAAGGTCGAGGAGTACGCACAGAACCGAGGATACAGCACAGCGCAGGCTTACGTCGAACTCATTGAGTTCGCTTTGAGGGAGACGGAGCCGGACGACGACGACCTGCAGAGCGGCATCGCCTGACTTGACTCGCGCTACCCGCGCGCCGTCTTAGCAGCCTCCTTTAGCTCGGGGTACTCGTCGGTGACGGCATCGACGAACTCGTCGGGTTCGTGGACGCCGAGTTCCGAAACGATTCCGTCGACCTTCTCGGGTGCTATCTTCTCGAAGGCGTAGTTGACAACATCGACACCCTCGGGCGGCTCGCCCCAGACCTCCTCTGCTGTGCGCCGCTCTATCTCCGTCTCGTAGCCGAAGCTCGACATCGGGTCGTACTTCCACGAGTTGGTGACGACGTAGACGGGAACGTCGTATCCGCCCGCAACCTCGGCGAACATCTCGCTGCCTATCTTGTTTATGACCTTGCCGTTGTCGAGGACGGCGTCCGCGCCTATCATCATGATATCCGCCTCACGCAGAGCTATACGCGCGCCCGAGTCGACGTAGAAACGGACAGGGACGCCCGCATCGGCGAGTTCGCGCGCCGTCTCGCGTCCTTGGTAGAGGGGACGTGTCTCGGTGACGCGCGCGCGGAACTCTCGGTCGTCGGCGACGGTTTCGAGCACCGACGTGACAGACGAAGAGTGGCAGTGCGTGTAGACGACATCGTCCTCGCCGACGAGCGGCGCGCCGTTCTCGTCTATCGCCTCCTGTCTGTCTATCTGCCCGAGCACACGGTCGTACTCGTCCGTCTCGCGTGCGACACGTATGCAGTTGAACAGGAAGGGTTCGGTAGGACGCGCGCTCTTGAGACGGTCCGCAACCTCGTCGACACGTTCTTCGTCCGCCCCCCTCTCGACAAGACGTTTGAGGAGACGCACACCTGCCTCGGCGACGTTCGTCGCGCCCTGTATCTCGACGCGCTCTATCTTACGTACGGTCTCTTCGACCTCTTCTTCCATATCTGCCTTAGTTCCGGCGCGCGCAACAAAGCTTTGGCTGAACAGCTTAGACGCGTTCGACGAGCGACTCACCGCGTCCGCCGACACGTACAGGACGGCGTTTCTCTGCGTGCTCGCGCGCCTCCTCTAGCTTGTCCTGCTTGTCGGCGTAGAGTGTGAAGAGCGTGTCGCCGCGCGAAACGTCGTCTCCGACCTTCTCGTGGAGGTAGATGCCCGCGCCCTCGTCGTGAGGCGCGCCCGCACGGCGCGCGACTCCGCTTATGAGTTCGTTGTCTATATGAGTCACGTATCCGTTCCTGTCAGCCACGAAGTCGTACTCGTGGCTGCCGGGGACGAGTTCGTCGGGCGTGACATCGGGGTCGCCGTTCTGCGCTTCGACTATCTCGCGGAACTTTTCGAGCGCTCGCCCCGAGTCAAGGAGACGTTCGGGCGACTCGTCGACGCCGCATATCTCAAGAAGTATCTCTGTGAGCCTTAAGCTCTTGACACGGAGGTCGTCGGGACCTTCGCCCTGCAGAACCTCCAAGATATCGCGCGCCTCCAGAACGGGACCGATTCCGCGCCCGACGGGCGAACCGCCGCGTGTGATGGTACACTCAGTCTTTATGCCGACGTGGTCGGAGACACGTTTGAAGTCGCGCGCCATCTCACGCGCGTCCGACAGGTCGCGCACCTTCGCACCCTCGCCGTACGGTATGTCGAGGACGAGATGTGTCGAACCAGCACTCTTCTTCTTCGAGAGGACGGACGCTATAACCTGTCCCTCGGGGTCTATCGAGAGAGGGTGCTCGGCGCGTATGATACGGTCGTCGACGGGTGAAAGGTCGACCGAACCTCCCCAGACCATGCAGCCGTTCGTCTCCTCGACTATCTCCTGTATACGTCTTCTGGAGAACTCGACGTCGCAGAAGACTTCGAGCGTGTCGGCTGTGCCCGCTGGAGACGTTATGGCGCGCGAAGAGGTCTTGGGTATCTTGACGCCCGCCGCGGCGACGAGAGGTACGACGACAGGCGTGACACGGTTGCCTGCGACGCCACCGATGGAGTGTTTGTCGGCGATA
>JAQZDD010000294.1 GCA_028751055.1 Euryarchaeota archaeon Ods04
CGATGTCGCCCTCATCGCCGTCACTTTCGACCCCGAGAACGACACGCCAGAAGTCCTGCGCGAACACGGCGAGACGATAGGCGTCGACTACGACGCCAACAACTGGTACTTCCTCCGTCCCGACGACGACGAACACGCGCGCGAGGTCGTCGAGGAGACGTTCGGTCAGTACTACCGGCGGAACGAACCCGATGCTATGATGAGGTTCGACCACCTACCTTTACTCGTGCTCGCAAACAAGGACGGATACGTCGAGCGCGCCTACGCGAACGAACCGCCCAGCCCACGAAAGGTGTTGGACGACCTGAACGCCGTGGTGGAGGGGTACTGATGAGCATGGACGGAGACAGAGACAGGGACGGAGACAGGGGCGAGGACACCCGTGTAGACATCAGCAGAAGGGAGGTCATAGCGGGCGCGCTCGGTCTCACGGTTCTCGGAGCGGGGGCGGCGTACGCCGCTAGACCGACCGCCTCGGAGGACGGGGACGGTTCGGTCGCACCCGTCGAGATAGAGACCCTCGACGCGCCGGGTAGCGAGGCAGGTACTGTAGAGGTTCCGCGCCGCGGCGACGTCTCTGTCGTCGAGTTCTTCGCAACGTGGTGCGGCGTCTGCGCCGGTATGATGGACGACCTCAACGAGGTCAACGACGAGATAGGCAACGACGTACAGTTCATCTCCGTCACCAACGAACCCGTCGGACACACGGTAACACGCGACGAGGTCGTCGACTGGTGGCGTGACCACGGCGGGAACTGGACGGTTGGTATGGACGACGACCTCATGCTCACGGACGCACTCGACGGCACCAGCGTACCGACGACCGTAGTCTTGGACGAAGAGAACCGCGTCGTCTACTCCGGCACGGGCGAGAAGACGGCAGATGAGATACTCGAACAGGTCGAACAGGTCTTATGACGACGGGCGTCGGATTTCTTGCCTTTCTGGGTATCGCACTCGGCGCGGGGGTCGCAACCTTCTTTTCGCCGTGCGCCTACGCCCTCCTCCCGGGCTACGTCGCCTACTACGTCGCCGATACGGGCGGCGAGAAGCCTCCGCTGACGGGCGCGCTCGCACGCGGCGGTGCTGCGACGCTCGGAGTTCTCGCCGTCTTCGCAGTCCTCTTCTTCATCGTCGTCACCGTCGGCGGTGCTATCGAGGCGTACCTCTCGACGCTCGAACTCCTCGTCGGTGCCGTCTTGATACTCTTCGGCTTGCTCCTCGCCTCGGGCGTCGACCTGTCTTTCCACGTCCAACTCCCCGAGAGACGTTCGACGACGACGGGCTTCTTCGCATTCGGCGTCCTGTACGCAGTCGCCGCAGCGGGGTGTGTCGCACCCCTGTTCCTGTCGATAGTCTTCCGTTCGCTCACCTTACCGGCGCACGAAGCCGCCGCCGTCCTCGGCGTCTACGCCGGGACTTTCGGCGTTCTGATGCTCGGCATCACCGTCGTGACTGCTGTAGGGCACGGCGTCAGCACGGGCTTCGTGGCGAAACACGTCGACAGACTCGTGCGTGCGGCGGGCGTCGTCCTCGTCCTTGCTGGCATCGGACAGATATACGTCGCCACCTCCGTCACGTACTCCGCGACGCTCGGCTTCTGAGTCTCCGTGGCTTCTTAGACCTTCGAGCCTTCTCATACGAACATGTTAGCCACCAACTGTTTCGAGTTCGGGACACATATCGCATCCAGAGGGAGGTACTCCTAACTGCTCTCCGCCGAATGCGAACTCTGCGGTCTTCCCGCGCCCGAGACGGAGGACGATGAGCCTGTCTTCTGTTGCGAAGGCTGTCGGCATGTCCACGAGACGGTCGGCGGTATGCCCGCCCCTGAAACGGTGAACGAACCGTCCGAGACGGTCGATGGCGAGGAAGCCTTTCTCTTCGTCGACGGAATGCACTGCTCGACGTGCGAGATATTTCTGGAGTCGAACGCGGCTGAACAGGACGGCGTGAAGGCAGTGACAGCGAGCTATGCCACCGACACGATGAAGCTGACGTACGACGCCGACGATACCGACGCCGAGACGGTTGCGGAGGCACTCGACGGCTACGGATACTCAGTCGGCTTGGAGCGCGACGCGGCGAGCACGACCGACACCGACGAACTACGTCTGCTCATTGGCGGCTTCTTCACCTTTCTGCTGATGCCGTGGTATATCTTCTACCTCTATCCGAGCTATATAGGAATCGGCTCCGAGGACGCTTTCGCCGAGTTCACCGGACCTGTCGCCCGTTACATACCGCTCGTCCTCATAGGTGTCATGGCTTCTGTCGTCCTTTTCTACACGGGCTACCCCATACTGCGCGGCGCGTACGTCAGCCTCCGTGCGAGACAGCCCAACATGGACCTCTTAGTCGCTGTCGCCGCCCTGAGCGCGTACGCCTACAGCACGGTCGCCGTCTCTCTCGGAAG
>JAQZDD010000281.1 GCA_028751055.1 Euryarchaeota archaeon Ods04
CTACGACGGCGGAGGCTGGCACGCACACCGTCAGCTTCCAGAACCTCTTCGCGTAGCTCCTCCTCGTCGTACCTGCCCTCTATCAGGTCTTCTAACCTCCCCTCCAGCCTGTCCGCCGCGAGGAGGTCAGATAGAATGACGTAGAACGCGCCCTTGTCGAGGAACCGTCTCGCCTCCCTCCTACGTCCTACTCTCACGATAACGTCGACCATGCCGGAGAGCGAGACGAGATGTTCGCTGACGGGAAGCGAAGGGGAGGTCGATATAACAAGCCTGGCGTCGGTCAGTTCTGCCTTCCTCTTTGTTTTCGGCTCGACGATATCCCCGAAGACGTACGACTCACAGCCTGCTTCGAGTTCTTCGATGCGTGCGGGGTTGCTCTCAACGACGACGTAAGACTGACCGTTCTCCTCGCACGCCTCAACCAGTCGCCTGCCGTGGTGTCCGTATCCGACTATGACGACGTGGTCTTCGAGGCTTTCGGGAACGTCGCTCCAACGTTCGACCGACTCGCCGTGGTCGCCAAGAAGACCGTAGTCGGCGAGTACGTGGTATATCTTCTCGTCGTAGTAACGTGTGAAGCTAGAAGTTATGAGCGTGATAACAGCCGCAAGTATGATAGCTTCGAACACCGAGTCGAAGACCATTCCGAGGAACAGGGCTTCGATGGCTATGATGAGCGCGAACTCGCCTACTTGGTCGAGGTTGAAGCCCGTGAGCGTCGCCGTGCGTCTTTCGTAGCCCTTGCGCATCAGGAGTGCGATAGTCACGGCTGGCTTCACGACGCCCGCCAGCAGGACTAGCATAACGGTCATCAAAACTACGTCGGCGGTCGGCAGAGCGACGGGGTCGGGAACCACGAGCGCGCCGACGGTTATGAAGAATATCGCGGCGAAGAAGTCGTTTATCGACTCCAGCCCGTTTATGATGCCGGAGTACCGGACGGGGTCGTACTGGACTGCGATGCCGGCGGCGAACGCACCCACGACTACCGATATCCCCATGAACTCGGCTGCGGCTAGGAAGACGAGCAACAGAGCGACGGTGCCGATTAACATCGACTCGTCGGCACCGTCGGCAAAGTCGCCGACACGGTCGAAGAAGTACCGGTTGGTGGCGACAGCGAGCAGGAGCAGGATGACACCGTATCCAAGGTTGGTTGCGACGGGTTCGAGTTCGAAGACGCCCGCAGTCAGAACGAGAAGGAGAAAGAGAGCCGTCAGGTCCTGTACCGAATGTATCTCCTCGGAGAGCTTGTCGTGCACGAAGTCCTGCGCGCCCGGGAGGAACAGGGTCGAGCCGACTATCGAAGACGAAACAGCCGCCGCGATTCCGAGGTAGACAGCCTGCGTGGAAGGCAGACCTACTAAGAGTCCTACGACCAAGCCCAAGACGCCCACGACCAACATCTGTCCAAAGGCGACGACCTCGGTGTCGGTGATGGCTGTCTGTACGTCCTTCGTCTGTATCCTGACTGCGAACGTGAACACGAGGAGCGCGATTCCGAGACGCGCCATCTCAAGCTTGATTTCGGGGTCGATGAAGCCGCCAGCGACGAGACCCGCGACTATCAGAAGGGGTGCCGTCGGAAGCCGGAGGTAGTTCGCAAGCAGGAGGAACGGTCCCGCTATGATGAAGATAACCGAGATGACCGTCAGAAGCTCAGTCATCCGTACCACCTTCCTCAGGTCGGCGTTCGGAAAACTTCCGAGTCGTCGGGAACAGTTCGTCCGACCTCAGTATTTCGAGGTCTGTCTCCAGAACCTCCTTGAAGCTCTCCGGGTTCCTCAGGTACGACTCGATGTACAGCTTGAGCTGTTCGGCTGAGAGACGTGGCGTTACCGCGACGAAGTCGGCACCCTTGTCGTAGAGGTCGAGTGCGTCCTCCGACGACTTAGCCTCGACGAAGACCGTCGCGTCGTACTTCACCTCTTCGAGAACTGTCTCGTTTATCTCCTTCTGTACCGACGACGAGAAGACGAAGTCGGCGTACTTCAGACCTGCCTCCTCGCGCACCTTCTTGTACTTGGCGTCGCCGAAGACGGCGTCGTAGCCAGCCTCCTCTACGGCGTCCATCTCGTCGATGTCCCTGTCTATCACGACTATGTCGTCGTATCTGTCTTCAAGTAGGAGTATAGCACGCCGTGCTATCTCGTCGAAGCCTACCACGACGACGTGGTCGTGGTACTCGTCGGTCTCCGGTCTTTCGTCGTCCTCGGACTCCCATCTCCTGAGCGCGGGTCTGACGCGCTCGAAAAGCAGTATGTTGTACTTGATGAAGTAGACGGAAACGGACATCGTTAGCAGCGCGACGAGGGTCAGGAATCCAAGGATGCCTTCCCCGACGAAGCCGCCTGCGAAGGCTACCGTGCCTACAATCAGCCCGAACTCGCTGACCTGTACCATGTTGACGCTGCCGAGGAACGTGGTTTCGATGTCGAACTCCTGCCTGTCGATGAGGTAGAAGAAGATGACGAACTTAGCGGGCATGAGGACGAGAGCGGCGACTATC
>JAQZDD010000158.1 GCA_028751055.1 Euryarchaeota archaeon Ods04
CACACCCGCACGGAGAAGACAGGCTTATTAAAGTAAGAGACGTACTATACTGCGATATGAACCAGCATAAGGGACTAAAGGTCAGGATGCTCGCGGCGGGGAGCATACTGTTCGCCTTCTACGCCGCGCTCGTCGGTCTTGCTATCGCCATATGGGGAGTAGACATCTGGCCCATAGCCATCGCCATCACGGCGTTCTTCGGCGTCTTCCAGTACATCATGGGCAAGAAGATGGCACTCTGGAGCGTCGGTGCCAAGGACTTGGACGAGAACGACTACTACCAGATACACGCCGCCGTCGAGAGGATGTCGCAGGAGATGGGCATCAAGAAGCCGCGCGTCATGAAGGCTGAGATGGGAGTCCCCAACGCCTTCGCCGTAGGACGCAAGGGAGCGGGCGTCGTCGTCATCTCGGAGGAACTCATGCGTATCCTCAACCAAGAGGAACTCGAAGGCGTCATCGCGCACGAACTCGCCCACATACGCAACCGCGACGTCGTCATGATGGTCATCGGTCAGAGCATAGCGTCGATGATAGGCATCGCGGTCTACTTCCTGACCGTGATGGGCAACCGCAACATCGGCGCGATGATAACGGGCTGGATACTGTCGGCTATCGCGCAGACGATAGTCATGATATTCGTGCTCGCAATATCGCGTTACCGCGAGTACGTCGCGGACGCCGACGCCGCCGAGGTCATCGGACGAGGCGAACCGCTCGCACGCGCGCTCGAAAAGATATCGAACGCGGGACAGAACGCGCAGGTCGACGAGCGTGTCAACGCGCTCTGCATCTTCGGCGGCGGCGACAAGTCGCTCCTGGAGAGCGTGTTCTCGACACATCCGCCGACAGAGGAACGTATAGCGCGTCTCCGTTCGTACTGAGCAGAAGACTTTTTTACTGACCGTGTGCTGAACCGCGCCAGTCGTCGACAGTCTCCGTCTTCCGCGTCTCGCCTACGACGCGCATCGTCTCGTACGCCCCACCGGCGGCGAAGCCGACCACGACGGGCATGTTCTGGATGAGGCTCCCACCTGCCGCGCCTATCATAAGTATGCCGACGGAGGCTACGACGAGTATCCCTGTGGGTGCGGCTGTCTGTGTCGTAGCCGAGTAGTTCTTGGAGCCGATGTACGCTGCGCGGACGGCGACAGCCGCAAGGAGTCCGTAAGCCGCTGCGGTAGTTCCGGTGAACATGCTGTCAAGGACGACCCCTGTAACTAAGACAGCGGCAACGTGTGAGACGGCAACGACGTTGAAGACCGTCTTGTTGTTCGTGAAGTAGGTCAGGGCGATGCCCGCGGGCACGAAGAAGTACATGCTCGAAACGAACTGTTCGGTGCTGGCGTGCACAAAGAGAAGTTCGACGTAGTAGAACGGATTGACGAGGCTGTCGTAGGTAGCCGTTGTGTCTACGATGCCTTCGAGGACGAGCCAGACGCTGATACCGACGACCACGCCGACGGTGACGGGTATGTTTCCAAGTGCGCGCCAGAGATTAGGCTCCTGTCCGTTCGCCGAACCGTCGACTGCATCCCTGAAGAGCCTCTTTGCTCTCCAGACGATGTCGTACTTCCTCTTAGCGCGCCCCTTCTCTATCCTCTCGTTTCCGCGCTCTATCATCTCCCGTCCACGTTCGACCATCTCCCGTTTCTTCATCTCGTGACCGTCAAAGACCACCGTCTCCCCCTCTCGCATCGCTTTTCCGTGCTCCAACATCTCGTGTCCACGTTCGACCATCTCCTCTCCGCGTTCTATCATCTCCTTCCCCGTCCTCATCCTATTCTGTCCTCGTGGAGAACACAGATAGCAAGAAGTTTTAAATATTTCTATCGAAGCCCGTACGTCAGCTTTAACTGGGTTCAGCCGTCTTCTTCTGAACTCGAATCGCCTAGGCGTGTCTGCTTCGTTTCGCCTATGAGTTCTTGGAAGTCCTCGCCTTCGCCGAGTGCCTTCTCGCGTTTCACGCGGTAGTTTCCGCCGTCGGTGACGTGAAGGTCGCCCGGATGGAAGAAGTACCAGTCCTCGCGGTCGAAACGTACGCCTACGCGTGCTCGGGCACCGAAACGGTCTGCGAACTCTATTAGCTGCGTCACCTCGTCGCCGTCGATGTAGACCGTGTCGCTCGCGCTCGCCTTAGCCTCGACGGCAATGTAACGTTCGTCGTTTCCCGCGACTAAGTCGGGAAGCGCGCGGTCGGTCGCGCTTCCCGAGGCGGGTGCGCGTACGACGCCGAAGCCGGCTTCCCAGAACATGTCGACGAGTTCGCGTTCGCGCGACGAGCCTTTCTGACTACGCGGGTTGCCCATGCTCCGAAGGTGTAGGCGTGGAGTATCAGGCTTGTGGTCAGAGTATCAGGCTCTGTTGTCGGTGTATTAGTGTGGTGCTTCGAGTGTGGTGCTTCGCGCGTGCGCGTTCATCTTTAATGTGTCACCTGTCCGTCGCGTGCTACATGAAGTCGACGATGCCCGACTGCCTCGACTTGTCGTCCTCGAACAACGAGTCTATCTGCCGCTCCAACTGTTCCAGCCTCTGCATCGTGTAGTCCGACACGCCGTACTTCTCGCCTGTTTCAAGCGCGACATCCAGATACTTCTTGACGCTTCCCTTGTGGACGGTGAGCGTCACCCTGCCGCCACAGTCACAGTCGCCCGAAAGCGGCGGACGCCGGAACTTTTTGTTGCAGTCGAGGCAACGGAACTCCTGCTGCGTGAAGGCGCGCAGGTTGCCGATGAGGTCGGGAAGGAAGTGCGACTCGACGACACGCTCCGCGACATCGCTTTCGTCGACCGCGCGCGTCTTCCTGCCGATTTCGAGCTGTGCCATCGTCTTTTCGTTCATCGACGGCAGAATCTTGTACGCGGAGTTTTCGGGACCGGCGTCTATGCTCGTCGTCTCTACGGTGTGTCCAAAGCCGTCGAAAGCACGCGGCGTCTCCAAGTCGTCCTCCGCGATACGTACGTCGACTTCCTTCGGATGCGCTCCCTCGCGCGCCGCCTCGTGGAACGACGCAGGGTAACGCGAAACCTTGTCGACGTTGTGCGCCTCGTCGTCTATCTCGGTCGGGTCGATACGCGATGTCATGACGAGAGGTGCGTCCATCGAGTTGTGTGCGTAGAGCCAGTTCGCCGTGAAGACAGGCTCGCCACCGACCTGGAGGTCGTAGAGGTATGCGTCGTCGTCGTAGTCGACCTCCTCAATACTCTTCACCCGGAGATACGAGAGGTCGCCGTCGACGATTGTTCTCAGGCTGTCAAGGCAGTCGACGGCTTCGTCGGGCAGGTCTGCGGCTCCGTCTTCGATTTCTTCCACCATTTCGCCGAGCTTTTCGAGCGAAACGTTGTCGCGCCGTTTGAGATACTTGGGTATCGCCTGCTTCGTGTTGACGCCCTCAATACTGTCGTTCATCTCCCTCAGACGCATCAGTTCGTCGGGGACGGAGACTACGAGGCTCTTCGGAAGGTATGTATCGTCGTCGTTCAGGACACGCCGGAGCGGGTTGTCGGACGCGCCGCCAGAGACTGTGACTGTGTAAATGTCGTGTCGCGGCTCGTCCCTCTCGCGCTCTGAGACGTTCGACACGATGCCGAGCCTGTGCAGCAGAAAGACGACGCCGTCCTTAACGTCCTCGCTCGTCGTGTGGAAGGCGAGCGTCGTATGGTTGTCGTCGGTCGTCTCGCTTCCATCGCCCGCAAGGAATCCTCTGAGGAACGACTTGACGACGTCGGTGTCGCCGCTCAGGACGGGTTTTGGCACCGACTTCTCGCTCGGATGGTAAGAGCCGTGGTTCGCGCTGCCGAGTCCGAGGTC
>JAQZDD010000111.1 GCA_028751055.1 Euryarchaeota archaeon Ods04
CATGCAACCACGAATAGCCGGACAGCAATAATTTTTGTGCCGGTCAAGGACTGTTCGAACGAGGTTCTGGAGAGTCAGCAGAAAAAACGTATGAACAGATGTTCCTAAGCTTCAGAAACCTTGACCATCATGAGGCATGCGGAGCGTGAGCGGAGCATGCCTTCGCAAATCGGAGATTTGCGGGCTGTCAGACGTAGTCTGACAACTCCCGCGCGTCCATGGAGCGTAACGATGGGGTGGATGGGCTCGCCCAGGTTCGAACCTCGGTCACTTCGCTCGCAAGCTCGCTCGTTCACTGGTTCGAACTGTGCTTCTCCCCGCTCACTCCGCGTCGCTCCGTTCACGGTCTCGCTTCACTACGTTCAGCGAGACACTTCGCTCACAAAAGTTCGCTCAGTGGGCTCGCCCAGGTTCGAACTGGGGACCTCCTCCTTGTAAGGGAGGTGTCATAACCAACTAGACCACGAGCCCTCACGTCACAGCACGGTGCCGTCGCTCTTTTATCTTTGGTTTTCGCCCGACACGAACGGAAAGTATTATTACTCCGAGAGCGCAAGTCGTTAACGCGTTAGCGACGAGCCGCCTTAGCTCAGCCTGGGAGAGCGCTCGACTGAAGATCGAGTTGTCCCCCGTTCAAATCGGGGAGGCGGCAAACTTCGAGCGAGTTTTGCGAGCGAGAAGGAAACGCCGAGCCAATTTGAGCAGAGAACGAAACGAGCGTCTCGCTGAACGTAGTGAAGCGAGGCAGTGAACGGAACGAAGTGGAGTGACCGTGTTCAGTCGGGGAGGCGGCAAACCGCGACTCAGTCTCTTATCTTGACATCCCCGAACATCACGAAGCCCGTGAGCACGAGTTCTTCTTCGTCATCCTCTCTTCTGCCTCCGGTTTCGGTTTCTTTCTTACCGGGCGGTCGTTTGTCGGACACGTCGCCGAGTAAGACGAGAACGTCACGGCGCACCTCCCAGTCGTCGGGCACACGCACCTCAACGTCGCCGAAGATGCAGACTATTTCGACTACTGCGGGGGGTGTCGGAACCGACACGTCGCGGAGGTCAAGGTACACGTCTCCGAAGACGGCGACGAGTTCGGCACCCGTGAAACGGTCGGTCGTGAGACGGCGTTCGTCTCCGCTGAAGACGGCTATGGCAGTCGTCTCGCCGTCTTCTGCACCGGCGCGCTCAACCCGTCTCTGTCTACGGAAACGGCTGACTATTATCAGCACGCCCAAGAGAACGATGAACAGAGGCCACCACGTCGCAAGCTCCTCGTTCGTGATAAATCCGAGGTTTCTGAGCAGAAACGTGCCTGCGACGGCTATCAACATCACAGGTCCGGTAAGGTTCCGGAAGCTGCTCACGACGAGTACCCATACGCCGAGCAGGACGAAGACGACGGGGAACCAGTCCCAGAGCGAGTCGGTCTCGAAGACACCCGTAGTTCCCAAAAGAAGCAGCACACCCACCAGCAAGACCAAGAGTCCTGTGGCAAGTCTTCCAGATAGGTTACGCGCCATGGCACATTCACGGAAAGAAGGTGTAAATAGTTACGGACGAGTCCAAGCCAGTGAGAACCACGGACAGGATTTTTGTCGTAGACCTGCGTAGAAACGGAGAACATGAGACGGAACGTGGGCGGTATCGACAGAACGGCACGTATCGTCATCGGACTCTTGTTTCTGGCGGCGTTCATGGTCGTCGGTATCTTCGTTGAGATGGAGAACACGACGAAAGGCGTCGTCATGGCTGTGCTTCTCGTGCTCGCCACGATACCTCTTGCGAGCGCGGGTGCGCGGAAATGCCCGATAAACAACGCTCTCGGCAGGGACACGTACGAGTCGGAGGACTGAGCGGGCTTCCGTTCGAAGCGACGGAGAAGACACGGAAGATACAGAAGAGTGAACCGTTAGGACGCCCTACGTCCGCCGATGGCAGAAGCCTCCGGGACGGGTACGCGTGTGAGTCCCTCTTCCCTGTTGAGGACGGCGGTCGAGTTCCTTGTGCACAGCAACCTTTTCGTCTCTTTCTCCGCGACGGGTGTCGCTCTCACGACGGTGCTTCTCGCAGGTCTGACCGTCGACCTCATCCCGCTCTTCATCGTCTTCGTCGTCACGCTCTTCGTCTACAGCCTCAACCGCGTCACGGACATCGCCGAGGACGAGAAGAACGTCCCACGGCGTGCGCGTTTCACGCGGAGGTACGGAAAGCCGCTTCTCATCACAGGAACCGTGCTGTACCTCGCCGCGCTCGTCCTCGCGTTCGCTCTCGACCTACGCGGCGCGCCCTTTCTGCTCCTGCCGCTCGTTGTCGGAGCGGTATACTCGCTCGCTCGCGCGAAACGTGTCCTCCTCGTCAAGAACCTTATCGTCGGCGGTGCGTGGGGCGCGGTGCCGCTCGGAGTCGGAGTCTACTACGGCGTTCTCTTCACCCCCGAGATACTGTTCCTTGCTTTCTTCTTCTTCGTCTCTGTCACGGTCGCCGCCGCTCTTTTCGACATAAAGGACATAGAGGGAGACAGACGTGAGGGGATACGGACGGTGCCGATAGCCTTCGGTCCACGGGCGACACGTATCGCCGCCTTCGTCGTCGTCCTTGCACTCTTACCTCCGGTCGCTGTCGCTGTCTACCTTCTGTCTTGGGAGTTCGTCGTCCTCCTTGGCTTTCTCGGGTACGTGCTCGCCTACATTCCGTTCGCAACACGTGACAGAGGTTCGCTTTTCTACGGCTTCGTGATAGACGGCGAACACGTCTTCGTCGCCGTTCTCTCCGTCCTGACTGTCTGTCTATGAGCTTCGGCTCCGTACGCGCGCCGTATGCGTCGCGCCCCAGCGTATTTTATCTGTCATGTTCGACAAATATTCCGCATAGAGAAAAGATGGAAAATACACGACAGCCCCCTATATGAAAAACAGCTGTTTGAGTCTACGGTACGGTTATTGTCTTGGCTGTACGACGTGCAGGTATGCTGAAGTCCGAGCCACCGTCCGTCACGACAACGCGGTGTCCGTCGTGCGGGCACACACTCGAAGGAGAGTTCGAAGAAGCTTCCGTCAGCTTAGAGGACGACAGGATGTCGGTCTCGGTCGTCTGCGAAGAGTGTGACGCGGACGTTGACCTCTCTGTGAGTCCCGTTCCGCCCGAGGGACGTAAGGTAGACGTAGTTCTGGAAGCTGGAAGATAGCTGATACCTGCAGTTGCTCTTGGTAGAGGGAGTCGGCTCAGTACCTGTAGACGGCGTCGGCAATGCCGACAGTCTGTCCTACACCGGCGAGTGCGACGGCTGTCAGTTCTAAGTGTGGTAACTCCGGAAAGACGAAAGCCGCCGTGTAGACGACCACACCCACGAAGCTCCGAAGAGCACCGACTGCGTACGCGAGAGGTGCGTCCGACTCGCGCGCGGTGTACGCCAAGCCGACACCGGGCAGTAACATCCAGCCGTAGAGCGCGACGCTGAGGAGTACGTCGGAGAGAGGAACGCCGTAGAGTCCGAACGCGCCCGCCGAGGTCACGAAGAAGCCGACTGCTAAGACGGCGCGCCAGACTCTCAGGACGCCTGACTCCATCTCCTTCCACGATGTTACGGCGAAAAGGAACAGCATGACAGCCATGACGACGTGTGCTATCATGAGCGTCCTCTCCGTGACCATGCCTACGTGGACGGCACCCACGACACCCCATGCCGACGGAACGAGCAGTACAGGAACGTTCTCCCTTACCGGGTTCGACATACATGCCCATCACACCGAAACGACAAGACTCCGTCGAACCGCTGAGAGCCAACCATCAAGTACGGACAGTCGTACGCTTCTCGTCCGGAAAGAGACCGACTATCCACAAGAGGACTTATGTAGGAGGAAAACGTGCATCCCGTATGGTGCTGACCACGGTGGTCACGGGGGTTCTGCTCTTCCTTTTAGCCGTCTCGCTGGGGATGAGTTATCTGATATACGTACGGATAAAGTATCTCCAGCGCGAGGTCGAAAGGATGAGGTCGAAGATAGACGTGACAGACGACGAACTGGAACAGATAGAGTCGAGTCTGAAGTCGATAGACATGTGAACCGGCGTCTATCCGTCGTGTCGCTCAACCCGTGAACCACATCATCTGTAAGCCATCTCCGCCTGTTCTTCGAGGCGTTTACGCATATGTCTCTCACCCTCGGCGAAGACACGCACGCTCTCTTCCGTGTACTCTATCTCCTCTATCGGCAGACTGGAGTCAAGCGACATAGTAAGCACCATCTCGTCTGTGTACTTCTCGAGAATTTCGGAACGCCGGAAGTGTTTCTTGAGCAGTCGGACGGCTTCATCCTTCTCGTAGACCTCTTTGACGCAGTCCCAGAAACTGTCGTGGTCGGACTCGACGAGGGGCTTGACGCTCTCGACAGCCTCCTCAAAGTACCCGGTGAGTTCGTCGCCGAACTGTTTCTTTCTGTCGGAGTCGCCGAAGTAGTTCGAGTAGTATAGGTCGGATTCGAGGAACTTGCGTCTGTCTTCGTCGGTTATCTCGGAGTTCGACGCGGTCTCTATGATAAGGTCAGACTGCTCCTGAAAGCCGCCTTTGACACGTGCCATCTCCTGTCTTATCTCGTCACGGAGTATCGACTTCAGCCTGTCCGCGGGTATGTCTATCTCCACCACCGCTGAGGGGTCGAGCTCGTCGAGTGCTCTCAGGGAGATGGACTTCACGTATCCGTCGAACTCTTTCTTTACAGCCTTCTCTGTCATCCTGTCCTTCGGTTCGTAGAACCCGCATGGTAAAAACCCCTGTGGTAAGGATGTGTGAAATACCTGAAATCCGCGCGTCGGTCGTACGTCTGACAAAGGTTTTTACCGATGCCGTCCTCCTCGGACATATGGCTACGCTCCATACCGTTCTCGGCGCGGACCGCATACGTCAACGGAAACACACTGGAGAGGTGCGCCAC
>JAQZDD010000250.1 GCA_028751055.1 Euryarchaeota archaeon Ods04
AGTCTCAGACCGTCAGGTCGTCGTAAACGTCGCGTAGAAGACGTAGCCCTTCGACGGCGTCGTCTTCGTCGCCGTCGGTTGCCTGCGTCCGTTTAGCGAGGTCACGTGCCTCCTCGACACGCGAGTCGGCTCTGTCGAGACCGTCCAGGTACCTCGAAAGCTCCTTGGCGTACTCCTCGACAGTCTCGGCGACGGCACGGTTATGCGCCGCGTCCAGGCTCTCGGGACGTGCGTCGGGCGCAGGCGGCTCTCCCGTCTCGACACCTTCGACGAGCGCGACGATGTACTCACGTTCGTCGTCGGTCGGTTCGCGCGTGCCGACGAACTCTCCTGCGATATGCTTCACCTCGCACGCCATGACGTAGACGGGTTCGGGCGGCAGGAGTTCGCCTCCCTCGACGAAGCCTTTGCGTGACGTGTACTCCCTGCACCGTTCCTCAGCCTCTCCGAGCGCGTCGTCGAAGCCGCCGCCGAAACGCGTCAGGAGGTCGCCTGTCTCTACCGCTCCGGACGTGTCGTCCGCCGCGTCCTCGATAGCACGACTGCGAAGACTTCCGCATTCGGGACACGCGGGTTCGCGCGTCTCGAAGTAGCTCCACGTCTCGCCGCAGTCGAGGCATTCGCGTTCGCCGCGTATCTCCATGGCGCAGAAAGAGTGTGGGACGGCTTGAAACTACTGCTACAAAGACGGTGTCTTATCCGTCGTCGCTGTTAGCCACTATCCGTCCGTCGTCGGAAAACAACCGCCGAACCTTCTTCTTCTTACTGCTCTTGCTGTCGTCACTCATCGTCGTTCCTCCTCTTCTCCTTCGGTCCCTTGACCACCCGACGACCTTCATCGCCGAACTCTAACATCACGGTCGATTTCATATCTTTTTTATTTTTTTCTGTTCTGGACATACTATATCATCCCAACTGTCGTCGTTATCGTGTATGAGATTACAACACCCAGATATAAAATAGCACCGGCAAAAACCATTATCACTCCTCCTTTGAAGTACCGTTGGGCGTCGCTGACAATCTCCGAGTCTTCGTCGTTTACCCTCCAGTTATCATCCATCCAGTCGTTGTAGTTGAGAATTAAAAGGTAGAGCCACTCCTTTTCGCTGAATGGTATGTCTTCGAGGTTATCTAAACTTTCCTCCGGACCGACGGTAATATCGGTTCTCTGGTACGCGTCTATCGCCCTGTTTGCCGACGCTAGTATCAGAACGCCACCTGTAGCAACAACTATTCCCGAAACAACGATGGGTATCACGAGTATCGGAGTATCGTTCAGAACCCCTACAGCGGGTTAGCCGCAACTATGGAAGCGGCGGTAACTATTACACCGATGAATAAAAGACAGTATCTCAGAATTTCGGATGCTTTGTCATCGACTTCGTTTATGGTATTAATCTGATGATCAAGGGTTTTCCTAGCTTCTTCGTGAGCACTCCTTAGTGTATTCACATCGTGGTCTTCGACCAAACTCTGCAGATTGCTTCTAGCATCACTCAAACTGCTTTCGTCCTCATCTCCACGTTCAGACATTCCAACCGGGAATCAGAACTACGACTTATTAAGAGTATATCATCCCCGTAGGTACGGCGCGAACTCGTCGACTACCTGCTTCTTCCAGAGCATCTCGACGTGGCTGAAAGGCTCGACCTTTATGTTCGTGACGTTGTCCCTGAACTCGTCGGGTAGCTTCGCGCTCCTTGAAGGCTTCACCGCCCTGTCCTTGGGACTCCAGACAGAGACGTACTCGATGTCGTCCGAGACGCCGTCTTTCTTGAGCGTCCGTATGATGTCGCTCGACATGGCGAGCTTCTTACCGCCCGGCGTGAAAGCGGCGTAACGCGAAGTGAGCGTACCGTGGTGAGGCGTGCCGAGCGTCACGAGGGTCTCGACGTAGTCCTCGCCGCCCATCTGCTCCACGTACCAACGTGAGTCCAGTCCGCCCATCGAGTGTCCTACAACGTTGACACGTTCGTCGTGCCGGTCGTAGACCTTCTCCACCTCGGCTTCGACGAGCTTAGCGTACTCCTCGGGCGACTTGACCGTAGTGCCAGGGATGCTACCCTTGTTGACGCCGTAGACCTTGTCAGGCATAGCACCAACGCTGTTCAGATGCTTCCTCATCTTCCTCCACCAAGGCATGTACCAAGTGTCGAGGAAGCCGTGCACGAAGACGACCGGTCTCATAGCAGACGGTTCGTCACGCGTTAACAAGTATCTTGCCCCGAAAATATCATATATGATTGTGCTCTTCAGTTTCTTTCTGTCAGAAGGAGACAGAACGCCCGAGGCTCTCAAACTGAACTTTATCTTCCGAGTATACCTGACAACAAGCCTCCGCCGCCGTCGTCCTTCTCCTCGACTATCTCCCAGCCCTGTATGTCGAACTCGACATCGACCTGTCCGCCGGTCGAGCCCTGTGTGTAGACCTTGAGGAACTCACATTCGAGCGCGCCGAGACCTTCCTCGCTGTCCATCCGGACGAGTATCGAGTACTCGTCTTCCTTGAACTGCTTCCTGTCGACCTCCCTGCCTTCCTCAAAAAAGACGACCTCGCTGTTCGAGAGAGCGTAGCCCGTGATGCCCTCGTTGGAGAAGAAGTTTCTAGCCTGTTTCTCGTCGGCGGAGTAGCCGAGACGTAAGCCAGCAGGCACCTCGGTCTTTTCGAGAGTACCGCCTTCGGTCACGAGTATCGTCCTCTTACGCACCTCGACCTCGTCCGTCCGGTGCATCGTGATGAGACCTTCC
>JAQZDD010000061.1 GCA_028751055.1 Euryarchaeota archaeon Ods04
CCCATGATGACGCGGTCTACGGGCGCGGCGGGACACACCTTGCGGCAGTCGGCGTGACGTGCGTCGAGACTTTCGGCGACGCCGTTGCGCTCAGCGTTCTCGACCAAGTATTCGTACGCGACACGCCGTTTCTCCGCGGCGATGACCGACGCGCCCCCGACAGCGGCGGGGACGGCGAAGTAGCCTATGCCCGCGAACATATCGAAGACAGTCTCTCCCTCGCCGACGGAATCGCGCATCCTGACGCGTTCCTCGGCGTTCCCGACGGAGAACATAGTACGCGAGGGGTCGAGAGCGAACTCGAAGCCGTTCTCGCGGTGCACCGTCTCTGTGTCGGTATCGCGCTCCCCCGCAACGTGACGCGTCTCGGGAACGCGTGTCTCGCCCTCGATTCCGAGGTCCTCCAAGACGACGCGTACGTCGTGTATCTCGTCGAGCGCGTCGGCGACATCCCGCTTGTACCCATCCGAAGCCGAACCGTCGAAACGGACGAGAGCGACGTCGCCGACGAGCGAGAACGAGGGCGGATTCTCCACGAAGTCGCCGAGCGACACGCGACGCGCGACGGGTTCGTCCTGTTTCACTACCTCGTGCCCGCCGATGGAGACGGGACGCGTCACCGGTACCTCGACGTACTCTCCGAGACGGCGGACGCTCCTGGTGTCGTCGTAGACGCCGCGTTCGCGCGCCTCCTGCATCACTTCTTCCGTCACTGGAGGCGGCACGCGTAACGCGAAGTCGGACATCACCAGATGAGTTCGTCGTCGCTCTCTATCATGTACAGCGTCCTTGCGGCGATGTTGACGCCGTGGTCGCCCACCCTTTCGAGGTCACGTATCGTGAGGAGTATGCGCGACGTTTCTTCGAGAAGGAGCTCGACCTCTTCTTCCGACTCTACCTCGATGCCGCTTATCAGGTCGCGCATGATACGTTCGCTCGCCTCTTCGCACATGCCGTCGAGAGTGTCGTCACGCTCGTCTATATCGTAGCACAGGTCGGTGTTCTCCTCTTCGTACGCGCGGACGGAGTCGCGTACCATCTCGGCGGCGAACTCGCCGACCTTCTGCACGTCGACCTCCGAGAAGTAGGTGCTACGCGCTTCGAGAGTGTAGTCGCCCAAGTTCGTCGCAAGGTCGGCTATGCGCTCAAGGTCGGTGATAATCTTGAACGACGCCGCGATGAGACGCAGGTCGCCCGCAACAGGCTGCTGCAGGGCGATAAGGTCGACGCACTCCTGCTCTATTTCGAGGTAGACCTCGTTGACCTCGGCGTCGCCGTCGATAACCTCCCACGCGAGGTCCTCGTCCTTCGTTTCGAGTGCTTCGAGACCCATCTCCAGCCTTTCGAGGACGAGGTCGCTCATCCCGACGACGTCGGCGCGCAGGTCTTCTAATCTTTCTTGGTATCCCTTTCTTGCCATGTCATCCCCTCAGTCTAGCCGAACTTACCCGTTATATAGTCTTCGACCTTTTGACTTTCGGGGTTCTCGAATATCTTCTCGGTGTCGCCGAACTCGACGAGTTCGCCGCCTGTTAGGAAGACCGCCGTCTTGTCGGAGATGCGCGCCGCCTGCTGCATGTTGTGCGTGACGATGACGACGGTATAATCGCGCGAAAGGTCGTCTATCAGGTCCTCTATCTTGGAGGTTGCGACGGGGTCAAGCGCGCTCGCGGGTTCGTCCATCAGAATTACTTCGGGGTCGGGTGCTATCGCACGCGCTATGCAGAGACGCTGTTGCTGTCCGCCCGAAAGGTCAAGACCTGAGCCGTCCAACTGGTCGCTCACCTCGTCCCAGAGTGCCGCCTGCCGTAACGCCGTCTCGACACGTTCGTCAAGGCTGTCTGTCTTGCCCTGTATCTTGAGACCGTAGGCGACGTTGTCGCGTATGCTCTTAGGGAACGGGTTGGGCTTCTGGAAGACCATGCCGATACGTCGTCTGAGAGCGACGGGGTCGACGTCGTCGTCGTAGACGTTCTTTCCGTGGAAAAGAACCTCTCCTTCGACACGCGCCCCGTCTATCTGGTCGTTCATCCTGTTGATGCAACGAAGGAAGGTCGACTTCCCGCACCCAGACGGACCGATGAGCGCGGTAACCTTCTTCTCCGGCACCTTCATGTTTATGTCACGTATAGCGCGGTCTTCGCCGTACCAGACGTTGAGGTTGCGCGTCTCAACAGCCACCTCCTCACGTGTCGTTTCGTTCCCTCCCGCGCCGTCGCGTGTCTCGTCCTGTTCCTGCGTCTCTCCGCGTTCGTTCTCCACGTCTATCTCGACTGTTTTTTCGCTCATGTTATCACCCTATTGGTACTCCGTCTCGTACTTGTTCCTGAGGTACACGGCGGTCGCGTTCATAGCAAGCAGTATCAGGAGAAGAACCACTATGCCGATTGCTGCAAGGTACTGGAAGTCTATCTCGGGTCGGTCAGCCCAGTAGTATATCATCGTCGGCATCGCGCCGAACGAGTCAAAAGGTCCGTCGGGCGCGCGACGTGCCGTCAGGAGCGCGCCGACCATGATGAGCGGTGCCGTCTCGCCTATGGCGCGCGCAAGAGCGAGTATCGTTCCTGTAAGAATACCGGGTATCGCCGCCGGTAGGACGACGTTACGGACCGTCTGCCAGTTGGTCGCTCCCGTCGCGTAGGAGCCACGCCGGACGCCTTCGGGGACGGCGCGTAGTGCTTCCTGCGCCGATACGATGATTATGGGCATGATGAGAAGCGCGAGCGCAATCGCGCCCGCAAGAAGGATAGGTCCGACACGTCCTCCCGTCAGAGGATTTCCCAGATTGACGACCGCCGCGAGCACAAGAAGACCGTAGACGACTGAGGGAACGCCCGCAAGGTTAGCGAGATTAGCTTCGACGAGACGTTTCCATCTGTTGTCGGGCGCGAACTCTTCGAGGTAGACGGCTGTTCCGACGCCGATGAAGAAAGACAGGATGACGGTGAGCACCATCAGCCACGCCGAACCCACGATGGCG
Organism: Euryarchaeota archaeon Ods04; assembly: GCA_028751055.1. Classification (GTDB taxonomy): domain Archaea; phylum Halobacteriota; class Halobacteria; order Halobacteriales; family Halorutilaceae; genus Halorutilus. Next base: position 2,981 of record JAQZDD010000061.1, read on the forward strand.
GCGTAGAAGCCGGCTTGGTCGGGGAAACGCGACGCGCTGTTCGTCAGGAAACGCACCACGTCGATGTCGCGGACGAAGACGCCCGTCGCCGCCTGAGAGAAGACATCGAGGAGGAGGAGCGCTAGCGCGAAGACGCCGAAGACGGAGGCGGCGAAACAGAACGCAAGGAATGCGCGTCCCTTGAGACGTTCCTTGCTCAGGTCGCCGCCGCCGAAAAGGTCGTCAGTTTCGCTGCTCATCTGTACACCTCCCTGTAACGACGCTTAACCCAGTCGTTGAGCAGGTTCATCGAGAGCGTAATGACGAAAAGCAGCAAGCCGACCGCGAAGAGCGACTGGTACTCTACCGTACCCATCGCCGCCTCGCCGCGTGCCATCTGTACCATGTACGCCGTCATCGTCTGTATCTCGACGAACGGATTGAGCGTCATCTGCGAGCGGTGTCCTGCGGCGAGCGTCACAGCCATCGTCTCTCCTATCGCGCGCGAGACTGCGAGTATGTACGACGCGAGTATTCCCGAGATGGAGGCGGGAAGGACGACCTGTGTCGAGACCTCCTGCTTCGTCGCGCCTAAACCGTACGCTGCGTTACGGAGGTCGTCGGGGACGGCACTCATAGCGTCCTCGCTTATCGACGACACCATCGGTATCGTCATGATACCGACGACGACCATCCCCGCGAATGCGTTGTAGAAACTGACGCTGAATCCGAGCGTCTCGAAGACGGGACGTATGAATACGGGCGTTATGAACGAGATTGCGAAGAAGCCGTAGACGATGGTCGGAATTCCTGCGAGAACTTCGAGTGTGGGCTTCAGGACGCCTCGGACGCGTTCGCTCGCGTACTCGCTCAGGTATATCGCCGTCGCCGTCCCTATCGGAATCGATATGAATGCCGCGCCGACGGTGATGAGAAGCGTGCCGTTCAGAAGCGGAAGGACGCCGTAGTCGGGAAAGGCGTGGTACGGTGCCCAACGCGTGCCGGTCAGGAACTCGACTACGCCGACGCGGCTTTCGAGCGTCGCGCCGAGTATCGCCTCGTGCAGACGTTGCCCGTAGAAGAAGCTGAAAGCGTTGTCGATGAGGACGGCGAAGATGGCGAGGGTCGTCGCTATCGTGACGGCGGCACATCCCTGTAGGACGCGTGTGACGACGTACTGCTTGCGTCTGTCGCCTCGCGCCACCTCGCCCGTGAGAGCGGCTTCCGTCTCGTCCTTCTTCCCGGTGCTCATTCGCCGTCACCTCTGAGAGCGTGGTAGTATCCGACCGCTCCCCAGCCCAGACCGTAGACGTTCCTCCCGACGCCTTCCATGATGTTGTACGTCTGGCTGTGGGGCGAGTAGTCGTCACGTATGTTGCCTATCTCGCCCGTGACTGCCTCCGTGAAGTAGTCGAACGTCCCCGACGCCGTGTCGCGTCCGTACAGCATCATCGGACGGTTGGGCCAGTCTTCGTTGAGGTCGTTCCAACGTTTCACGTCGGAGCGGAACTCCCATATACGCCGGAGTTCGTCGAGCGTAAGACGGTCGCACCAGTCGTTGTCTGCGTGTTTCACGATAGCCAGACCATCCCAGCCGATTTCGTACCGCGAGTACTCGACTCCGTTCCTTTCGGCAGTCTCCTGTTCGCTCGGCAGAATCTCGCGGCTCGCGCTCTGTACGTCAGACTGCCCGCGTGTGAACTCCGAGAAGCCCGCGCCCGTGCCCTGCGGATTGACGTTGACCTGCGCACGCGGATGGAGGTTCTCGAAGTCCTCCGCCGCGGCGTCGGTCACGGGCGCGACGGTGTTGCTTCCCGTACACGTCACGGTTCCGGACGGTTCGCCGTCGGTCGAGACACCGAGTTCGTCCAAGACGGCGTCGAGACGCGCGTGGTTCGCCTCTCTTACCTCGTCGGTCGTGGCGTAGTAGCCGACCTCGCGCGCGAAGTCGTGCTGTCCCTCGATGTAGAAACGGACGAAGGAGCCGATTAGCGACGGGTTTTCGGCGAGTGTGGCGTGGTTGACGTAGATATACAGCGGACGCGTCAGCGGGGAGTACGCCCCGGACTCTATGTGTTCCTGTGTCGGGTAGTAGAACTCGCCGTCTACGTCGCTCTCGACCGCAACGGTGTCGAGTCTGAGTTGGCGGTCGCCAGCCGCGAGACAGCCCGACAGACCACCGACCGCGCTGAGCGTCGCCGCGCCGCCTACCGACTTTAGAATAGACCTCCGCGTGGTCTTTCGTGGCATCTAGCCAACCGTACGACAAATGTCAGTATAAACTTGACGTTTTTTATATATATTTTCTCCATATCTCTATATAGGCATACATAGAATGACCTTCATTCGGACAGAACGGCGTCCATGTCGACGGACTCGGCGAGTAGCTCTTCCTTCTTGTCGGTTACGGGTTTTTTCTGCTTGATGATACGTGTCATAACACCGACGGGACGGACGTTGCCTACGAGAACCGCGCCGACGAGCTTACCGTCCTTGAACGCGAGCCGTCTGTGTTCCTTCTCTCCGTAGGTGCGCGAGGCGTACTCGTCGCCCTTCGTCGGACTTCCGAGCGACATGAAAGGCATCGAGAAGTGCGACACGGAGTAGTTGGGGACGAGTTCGAAGACCTCCATCTCCTCGCCGCGCTCGGCGGCGACCATGTTGAGTGCCGCGGTCTTGCCCTGTCCACGCGCCGAGTCCCACGCTCCGTTGAGGTTGCGCTCGTCAAGAATAACGTCGTGGAACTCAGCCACGTCGCCCGCCGCGAAGATACGCTCGTCAGCGGTCTGCATGTGCTCGTCGGTGATTATGCCTTCGTCCGTGTCGACGTCGGTGTCGTCGAGATGTTCGGTGCTGAGGTCGAGTCCTACACAGACGCCCGCCATGTCGCAGTCGTATACCGTGCCTGTCGTGCCGACACATTCGGTGACGTGTCCGAGACGGTCGACCTCGAAACGTTCGACTCCCTCACCGAAGACGGGTTCGACGCCGACTTCGCGGAGTTCGTCGTGTATGATTTCGGCACCCTCCTCGTCCATGGCGTACCTCCACCACCGGTTACCGCGCATCAGGTACTTGGCGTCCACGTCGTTGTGTCCGAGAGCGTACGCGAAGTCGATTCCAAGGAGTCCGGCACCGATGACGACCCCCGTCTCGGCGTCCTCGGCGTCCTTGCGTATCCGGCGCGAGTCGATGAAGGTCCAGAACTCGTGTATTCCGTCCGCGTTGGAGTTCGGTAGTGGAAGCGAGCGCGGCTTGCCCCCCGTCGCGCTGAGGAGCCTGTCGTACTCTATCTCCTCGCCGTCGTGTAGGACGACCTTAGCGTCGTCTCCATCGACCTTCCAGACGTGCGTGTTGAGACGTAGGTCGATACCGCGTTCGTCGTACCACGACTCGTCGTGCATCCGTATGAAGTCCTCGGGCATCTTGCCCTTGGCGAACTCCTTGATGTTGATGCGGTTGTAGAGAGGCTCCGGCTCGTCCGTGATGACGGTTATCGACGCGTCACCGTCCTCCTCGTACAACGTCTCGGCGGCGGTCGCACCCGCTATGCCGTCGCCGATAATAACGTA
>JAQZDD010000291.1 GCA_028751055.1 Euryarchaeota archaeon Ods04
AGTCGGTCATGCTGTCGTCTCCTGTGGTACCGCTACCCGGCTCCCTCTCCCGTTCCTCACGCCATTCGTGGGCTATCGAACTCCTGCCTTCGTACTTCGACTCGACCATCTCTGTGTCGGCGGCGCGGGCGGTTCCTTCGACAACCACCTCTCCACTCGCCGTGTCTACCTCCCCGGGTTCGACAGGCTCCATCTCTGAGAGTTCCTGCGTATCCTCGTACAGCGAGTGACCGAGGGAAAGTAGCCCTAAGCCAAGTAGCACGAAGAGTCCGGCGAACAGTATCCGTGTGATGCTCATGGCGCAACAAGAAATCCGACTCGGATAAAATTTACGCGGCTTACGGATGATACCGTTCCTGTGTCAGAAGAAGGTCAGCCTTCCACGACCGTCGAGATACGTGCGTTCTCCTTGATTCGTATACCATCGCCGCCGACGGTGAGCGGCAGACGCGGTAGTTCTTCGACGGTCACGGTCGGATGGTACGCGCCGCGCTCTAAGAGGGTGGTACGTGTCCTGACCGTGACGGCTTCGTCCGCGCTCAACGACTCGTTGTGTTCGACGACGTACGTCCCGGCGTCTAAGTTCCACCAGCCGTAGTCGTCGTCCTCGTTGCGTTTCTCCGTCTCAACCAGCGTCAGTTCGGCGTCTTCGAGTTCGCCGCCGCCGAAGTCGACACGTCCCGCCTCCTTGACGACGTACACCGAAGCGACGGTCAGGTCGAAGCCTTCGTCTGTTCGCTGCGTATCCTTGTGTACGACGTTTTCTATCTCAACCATACGCGCGGATAGAAGAGCCAGCCTATTCAGGCTTCCGCGCCACCGTCACGATTGCGTCGTCGTTGACATACTCCGAACCCATGAGCGTGTGCTTGATATCCGTCCATCCCGCCTCGTCGAACATACATGTCGCCTCTTCTTCGTCGTAGAACAGCATGATGGAGTCTGCGAGCGCGCCCATCACGCGTCCGTCGGGGCGGCGCGGACCGACGACAAGAACGCGTCCTCCCGGCTTCGTGACGCGGCGCGCCTCACGGAGCGCGGCGACGGGCGTGGGCCAGTACTCGATGGAACCCGAAGACCAGACTGCGTCGAAGGCTTCGTCGGCGTAGGGCAGGTTCTCGGCGTCGCCGCGCACGAAGTCGACGCCGCTCAGTTCGTCCTTGGCGCGTGCCTTCTCCATCTGGTGCAGGCTCTGGTCGAGAGCCTCGACGTGTCGCGTGTGCTCCAACAGCCCTGCGGTTGCGAAGCCCGTCCCGCACCCCACGTCGAGAACGTGGTCGTTCTCCTTGACGCCGAGCATCTCGATGCAGTCGTCGCGCATGCTCTCGTTCCAGAAGACAGGGTTGACGCGGTCGTAGACCTTCGACAGAAAACGGTAGAACGTGCGGGCGCGCGACTTGTCTTCGAGCAGACCCATGTACGGTATACTCGTTTCCCGTTCTAATATCTTGTTTTACCGTGCCACTCGTTACCGCATCGACAGGTTTAAAATCGGAATAGCCAAGTCCTACGTATGGGATTCAAAGTATCCATCGTAGGCGCGGGCGGAACCGTCGGTGCGATGGCAGGCTACAACATCGCGCTGTCGGGCGTCGCCGACGAGGTCGTCTACGTCGACATAGCAGAAGACTTGGCGGTAGGACAGGCACACGACACGATGCACGGTATCGCTTACGACTCGCAGACCGACGTGTACTACGGCGAGTATGAGGACACCGAGGACAGCGACGTCGTTGTCGTGACGGCGGGCAAGCCGCGCGAACCCGGCATGTCGCGTCTCGACTTAGCCGACGCGAACCGCGACATAATCGCAGGTATCGTAGAGGGCTTCGAGGAGCACGCCCCCGACGCCATCTCGGTTCTCACCACGAACCCGATGGACGTTCTCAACCACCATCTGTACAGCGTCAGCGACAGACCGCGCGAGAAGGTGATAGGCTTCGCGGGACGACTCGACTCTGCGCGTTTCCGTTACGTGCTCGCGGAGGAGTTCGGCACGAGCACGACGAACGTCGAGGCGTCCATCATAGGCGAGCACGGAGACTCGCAGGTTCCCGTCTTCTCGAAGGTACGTGTCGACGGAAAGGAGCCTGAGTTCACGGCGGACGAGCGCGACGAAATAACAGAAGCACTCACGCAGAGCGCGATGAACGTTATCGAGAAGAAGGGCGCGACCGAGTTCGGTCCGGGACGCGGTGTCGCACATGTCGTCGAGGCTATCGCACGCGACACGGGCGAAATCATACCGTCGAGCATCGTCTTGGACGGCGAGTACGGACACGACGACGTTTCGATAGGCGTCCCCGCCAAGATAGGCAGGGACGGTGCTGAAGTCGTCGAGTGGGAGCTTTCGAACCGCGAAGAAGAGATGTTCGACGAGTCGGCGGAGAAGCTATACGAACACCAGCACTAAGCTATCCTTCTTTCTGCTATCTTCTATCCTTCCTTCGAAAGCTG
>JAQZDD010000348.1 GCA_028751055.1 Euryarchaeota archaeon Ods04
GACGCGTGTCACCGCCTCGTAATGGTCGAGCAGGTTTCCGAATCCGACCGTCACGAGAACGTTGGCGGCTAAGAGCACCATGTCCTCCTTGACGGGTTCGACGCCCGCGTCCGCCCACGAACCGTCGTCGTCGAGGACACGCCGCGTGGCATCCAGACCTGCGTGCACGAACTGTATCCCTGCGGCTTCGTGCGCGTCAGGACGTTTTCCCGTAGCACGCGCCGAGAGGAGACACAGGAGAGCAGGCGTGAGGCTAGCCTTCGAGAGTTCGTGTCTGACGTAGCCTCTAAGCTCGTCGGGACGCACGTCGTCCACGACTTTCTCTATCTCGTTGTCGAGCCTCGCGCGGTCGTCCTCGAATAGGCTCATTATACCAAACATACGTTCTGAGAACCCATAGTGCTTCGCATATCTTCGCACCACGTCGGCTTCATACAGAGATTTCGACGCCGTAAACATCTTCCGGCAGAGTCACGCACGCCCGCTCTACAGCGGCGTCGTGTCCCGCGTCTAAGAGCGCGTCGACACGCTTAGGGACGGTACGTGTTCCGAGCACGGCACCCGGACGCTCCGAGTCGTCTATGTAGTCGGTCTCTAAGAAGAAGTCGCGTCCGTCCTCCGCCGCCTCGAAAGCCCACTCCTCGCGCGCTAAGACGGAACGCTGTACGGCGGAGACGGCGGGCGACGAGTAGTGCTTGACGACTCTGTCGGGGTCGATGCCCGCCTCCTCCGCAATCTCGCGTATGTCGGAGAAGTCTTCGCCGCTTTCGGTGTGAAGCTGTACCGCACAGCCGATGTCGGCACCGAGTTCGAAGGCGTGTTGCATGACGTTGTTCGACGCCTTCCATGTCGGCTCCTGCACGTCGTAATGCGGACGACCGGATTTGAGCGCGACGGCACGTCCTTCTTCGACGTACTCGGCGGCTACGTCAAGACCTGCCTTCATGACCTCCTCGGCACGCTGTACGCCTTCGTCGTTCTGCGGTCCTCCGTAACGTCCTAAGAGGCGCGAGACGAGCGCGGGATGGGCGCCCAAGACGGCAAACGCTTCGCCCTCCAAGACTTCGCTCGCCTCTTCGACGACGCCCAACGTCTCCTCAAAGACGGCGCGGAAATCTTCGCCCTCGTCGGCTTCGACGCCGAGACTCCACGACGGCTTGTTGACGATGCACATATGGGTGCCGCCACGGTCGGCGAAACGCCGGACGGCGTCGATTCCGTCGCCGTTGCGCGGGTCGATATGGCAGTGGTTGTCGAGAACCGGAAAGCCTTGTACTGTCACTGAGGTGTGTAGGCGCGGCGGGTTGACGACGTTTTCGGTTGCTGTCGGTGCGGGCGAAACCGTTTTGTCCTTGTCGTCTTTTTCTAAGAGAAGCAGGGAGTGGTCACGTATGAAACACGTAAACGTACAGGGGGTCGAGGTTCCCGTTCTCGGTCTCGGTACCGGAAAGATGGCTGGCGACGTGTGCGTTGAGGCGGTCAGGAACGCGCTCGAACTCGGCTACCGGCGTGTCGACACGGCGCAGATGTACGGTAACGAGCGACAGGTAGGGGAGGGAATCGAGAGGTCGGACGTTCCGCGCGACGACGTATTCGTGACCACGAAGCTAAACAGGAGCATCGTCGACTCGATGGGGTACACGCTCGTCGCAGGAAGCCCGCTCGAAACGGGTGTGCGGCGGGGCAACCTGAAACAGGACAGGGTCGTAGAGTCGGTCGAGGGAAGCCTCGAACGTCTCGGCACGTCGTACGTCGACCTGCTTCTGATACACGCGCCCGGCTTCCGTGTGCCGGTGACCGAAACCGTCGAGGCGATGAACCGGCTCCGTGACGAAGGCATGGTTCGGAACATCGGCGTGAGCAACTTTACGCCTGAGAGGCTGGAGCGCGTAGTCGAGTCTTCGGAC
>JAQZDD010000043.1 GCA_028751055.1 Euryarchaeota archaeon Ods04
AGTCCCCTCGAAGGCGTCGCCTGCGCACTCTCCTTGTGCATCGGCTTCGGTTCCGTTGGCTTGTTCGCCGCCGTCCGTTTCTCCGTCAGGCGACTCGAAACGGAAGTCGCAGACGCCTATCGGCTCGAACTCGACACCCGATGCGTCGATGTCGTCGACGAGGACGTAGTCGCCTCCGAGGTTTTCGCGCACGTCGTCGAGTTCGTCTACGTTCGACACCTCGACGGGTTTGGGGGTTTCGGTTGTCGCACCTCCGGTCGCCGCACCAACGAGGACGAGAAAGGAAAGAAGAAGAACTGCCGCTGTGCGGAGCCTTTCCATGCATATCCCATCGGTTCGGGAGTAGTTATGGCTTGTCCCCTCTTTCCGAAGACGACACGGTCGAACCACGAAGCCAAAGCTTAATTCGACGCGCGCCGAATCCGCCCGTATGCGCGGACTCTACGTCGGACGTTTTCAGCCGTTCCACAAGGGGCATGAGAAGGTCGTCGACAGAATCTCGGAGGATGAAGACGTGGAGGAGGTCGTCGTCGCGGTCGGGAGCGCGCAGAGGTCGCACACGACACGTAACCCTTTCACGGCGGGTGAGCGTGTCAGCATGATAACGAAGACGCTCGAAGACCGCGAGACGACCGTCTACGCCATCCCTGTCGAGGACCTCAACAGGAACGCCGTCTGGACGACACACGTCCGTTCGATGTGCCCGCCTTTCGAGGTCGTCTACTCTAACAACCCGCTCATCGTCCGTCTGTTTGAGGAGGAAGGGACGGAGGTACGCAGAAGCCCGATGTTCGAGCGTGACAGGTTCTCGGGGAGCGAGATAAGACGGAGAATGCTCGAAGACGAGGACTGGCGGTCACTCGTTCCCGATGCGGTCGAAAATGTCGTGGACGAGGTCGGCGGAGTCGGGCGTCTACAAGACCTTGACGGCGACGACAACAGCTAGATAACGTCGAGGTACCAGAGAATCAGGAGTATCACTATTATAGCCAAGATGAACGAGTTGGCGATAATGTTGAGGAAGTCGCCCAAGAAGTTGAGCGCGAGCCATATTACGATTATTATCAGTATGATGCGTACGAGGATGCTCATAGGTATGAGGCACACCTTTTCCCAAAAAGACTTGTCCATGGGTATCCAGAAGAAGGTTATTGACACGGCGAGCGGCGTCCCATAGTCTCGACAGGCACGTGCGTCACCTTCGAGACTCAGATATAGTCGAGGTACCACAGAATCAGGACGATTACGATGACCGCGGCGATAAACGAGTTAGCGAGCAGGTCAAGGAGGTCACTCACTATGTTCAGGAAAAGCCAGATAGCTACGAGTATCAGCACGATACGGACGAGAGTGCTGTTCTTCAGCGACATCAGCCCTCCTTCTCCTGCTCCAGCTCCAGCAGAAGCTTCTTGATACGACGCTGTCCCGTGAAGCCGCCGACGCCGTCCTCTTCGACGACACGGTGAGACGGCAGGACGACAGGCACAGGATTCTTGTGGAGCGCGTCGCGCACAGCCTCAACGTCGTCCTCTCCGAGCGAGTCGGCGAACTCGTCGTACGTCAAAGTCGTCCCGTAGGGCAGGTCGCGTGTCCGTTCGAGCGCGCGTCTCTCCAGTCCCGAGACGGTGAGCGCGTAAGGAACGTCTGGAGTCGCGCGTGTCCCGGTTTCGAGGTACTCGAAGACTGCTTCGAGAGCGTCTTTCCCCTTCTCGTCTTCACCGACCTCCTCGCTCTCCTCGTCGGGTTCGTCGGTGAAGCTGACGCTGACGACACGCCCACCTGCCGTACCGACCTGCACGTACGTGTCGAGGTATTCCGACCAGCGGTGCTCGATTCCTGAGTCGTCCATCCTCGCTCAGCCGAGCAGGTCGAGCTCTCGTAACTGCGCGACTATCTTGTCGACAGCCTCGTCGGCGTCGTCGGGGTGCTCTCCGCCCGTGACGACTAGCTTACCGCTGCCGAACAGGAGGACGACGACCTGCGGGTCGTCAAGCCGGTACACGAGACCAGGGAACTGCTCGGGTTCGTATTCTATGTTTTCGAGTCCGAGACCGATTGCGATGGCGTTGAGGTTGAGGTCATGCCCTAAGTCCGCGCTCGCAACGATGTTCTGAACCTTGATTTCAGGGCTTTCGTCGACCTCTATGCCCAAGTCGCGTAGCTTGCCGAAGACTATCTTCAGACCCTTGTCAACGTCCTCGGGACTCTTCGCGCCTGTGCAGACTATCTTGCCCGAACGGAAGATGAGCGCGGCGGTCTTCGGCTCCTCGGTGCGGTAGACCAGACCGGGGAACTGCTCGGGGTCGTAGTCCGCGCCCTCCATGTCCAACGTCACCTTTTCGAGGTCTAACTCCTGTCCGATAGCCGTCGATGCCACCACGTTCTCTATCTCTATCGTTTCCTTGGGATCCCTTTCTTCGCTCATGTCTACTTAAACAGTATATATAAACGTATATAAAACTTCATTAAACTTCGCGGTCATCTCGGTTCGTGAGCCTCTATCTCCTCGAACTCAAGGAGTCGAACCACGACCTCGCCGTCGCGGAGGCGCGCGCAGTCGGCGAAGTCGTCGACGAAGGGCGCGGATATGCGGTCGTGCGCGAACCTCGCGTGACGCGTTACTTGGGCGCGTCGCACCGTGTGTCGCGGTACCTCGGCAGGTGCGAGGCGACCGTCGATGGCGCCGTCGAGAAGGCGCGCGAACTCGACGTTTCGCTGGAGGGTAGCTTCGCTGTGCGGGCGCGCGTACACGGAGACGGCAAAGACGACGCCGGAGGCGACGGTGACGGCACCCTCTCTTCTACGGAACTTGAAAGGCGCGTCGGAGGAGTCTTCGCCGAACGCGCGCGCGTCGACTTAGACGCGCCCGACGACGTGGTGCGTCTCGTGGTCTCCGAGGAAAACGTCTTCTTCGGTCTGCACGTCTGCGAGACTGCGGGATTCGCAGGACGCGCGCCGACCGAGAAGCCGTTCTTCAAGCCCGGAAGCATGTCGCCCGCGCTCGCACGCTCGTTGTCGAACATAGCGGGCGGCTACGACGGAAGGAGGTTGTTAGACCCTACCTGCGGCACGGGTGGCGTCTTAGTCGAGTCGGCGATAGCCGGCGGACGCGCCATCGGAGGCGACGCTTCGCGCGAGATGGTCGAAGGCGCGCGTACCAACCTGCGCGAGTACTGCGACGAATCCGACGTACGGCTCTTCGTTGGCGACGCGCGCTCTCTGCCTCTCTCCGACGGTTCTGTCGACTGCGCTGTCACCGACCTGCCTTACGGACGCGCTTCGCACGTCGAGGGCGACTCCGCAGAGGAGGTCGCGCGCCGTGTTCTCGACGAGTTAGCGCGTGTCGTCTCCGACGAAGGACGCGTCGTCGCTGTGTCAGACGGATGGCTCGACGACGAGGCACGCGCCGCGGGCTTCGAGGTAGTCGAACGTGTCGAGGACCGCGTCCACCGCTCGCTTACGCGTCGTGTCGTCGTCCTCGAACTCAGTACCGTCTGACTTCGTTCACGACGACCTCGCCGTCTATGACGACGAAAGCGTTTACTTCAGTCTCGCCGCCGCGGAGGTCGACGACGAACTCGGCGCGGTCGTCTTCGCTGTCGTCGTCATCCGCTCCGGTCGAGAGACGTGCCTCGTAGTCGTCCTCGAAGCCCTCGACCTCGAACGAGTAGCGCGCTTCCATCTCGCGTTTTAGCCTGAACATCTCGGTCTGCAGGTCACGTTTGGGTAGACCGGCGAGTTCTTCAGCGCGTTTCAGGAACAGTTCGGCATCTTCTTCAAGACCTTCGAGACGGCTCATTGCTCGTAAGTCTCGATGAGACTGTCGTCTTCGGCGCGCTCTGCGTAGTAGCTGATGAGAGAGCCTTCTTCGACGCCCATCCCCAACTGGAACGACGTGACCCAGCCGTCCCTTGGAGCCTCGACGACGTGTTTCGTCTCGCCAAACGAGTCGGTGATATCCGCGACTGCGTCGCCCTCATGTACGAGTTCCCCGGGTTCGACACGTTTGCGCAGAAGTCCCGAGACGGGCGACGAGAGGCTCGTACGGCGCGTCGGGAACTCGTCCGGTACGTCTCCGACGTTCGGAACCCCCTCGTAGTCTCTGTCGAGCATACCGAGTTCACGCATCACGTTACGGACGCCGACTACGGCGGCGTCGACTACTTCGCGCTCGACGATGTAGTCGGAGCCTAACTCGGCGGTGAATGCGGGTACGCGCGCCTTGTTGACGCAAGCACCCGAAAGAGACCTGTGGAGGTCTTCTTCGACTGTGCGTGCCGCTCCTGAACCGTTGACGGCGGCGAAGCCGAAGGCGTCAACGACGGCGTCGCGCATCTCCGTGAGTTCACGTATCTCGGGTGCGTCCTCCTCACCGGGCGGCACGAGGACACGGTCACGTATCGAGAAAGGTACGCTACCTATGTTGGAGCAGTGTAGGTCGATGAGCGCGTCCGCCGTACGTTCGATATGTCTGAAGATACGTTTGTTGATGAGTTCCTGCGTCGACTGTGTCACGCTCTCGCCGCGGAAGTCGGGGAAAAGCCTGTTAGGGTCACGTGAGTCGTAGTGCGACGTACGTTCCGCGCTACGCAGACCGCTCGGGTTGAGCGTAACGACGCCGACGACCGCACCGCGGAGACGTTCGGCTAACTCCTCCGTGACTATCCTGTGCACCACAGGAATCCCTGCGACTTCGTTGCCGTGCAGGTTGGCTGTGAGCCAGAGAGTTGGCCCGTCTTCCTCGCCGCGTGCTATCATCACGGGGGCTTTTTCGGTGCCCCCCGTCGGAAACGAAACGAGGTCGACGTAGCCCTTGGCGACGCCTCCTTTCCTCGCCTCTGCCGTGCCTATTCTCATTCAGCGAATCTTAGACCGCCTTCGGTAAAACCGTGACGAACCGCACCAGACTGCAAGTCTACGCAGGACCGGAACAGTCTACACCATTCTGGTGGGACAGTCTACACCCTTCTCGTGTCGTCGCATCCACACTGCGGACACTCTACGAAGTCTTGGTTAGGGTTATCCTGGAATCGGAAGCCGCAGATTTCGCAGTCAAAGAAGACGGCGTTCTGGTTGACGTTACGGACGCCTCTAGGTTTGTTGCCTCGGTCTTGACTCTCGCTTCTTCTCTGCCACATACAAAGAACTGTGTTGTGGGTTATAAAATACCCCGTAGATACTTTACACCTTTCTCGGGGAAGTAAGCTTGGCTGGAACTCGTGTAAGCACGGCTAAACATCTGTATCTGTGTCGTAAGCACAGCTAAAGTGCTCCGTTCACTCATTATACCTATCTTACTAACCCTTTGCTGTCCCGCGAATCGCCGCAACTACTGCCTCACTCTGTCTCGGGTTGAGTGTCGAGCCTTCTTAGCTCGTCGGGACGTCCTACTGCGTAGACCGTGTCGCCTTCCGAAAGGGCGCGCGCTCTCGGCGGCACCGCCTCGACCTCGCCGTCGGGCGCGCGTACAGCCACGACGGGGACGGTTATGTCGCCTATCTCTTTGCCGACGAGCGTGCTTTCACGTGCGACCGTCAGCACAGCCATCGTCTCGTCGGCGGAACGGAGCATAGAAGCGAACTGACGCTCTGGTCCCTTCTCCGACGGCAGTGTGACGAGCCTGTACGTCTCCGACGGGTCGACCTTTCCGGCTTCGTTGTAGTCGAGAGCCAATGTCACAGTGTCTTCGGCTACGGCGCGTAGCTCGCACGACGCGACGCGTTCCGGCGTGCCGTCGTTCTTCTTGCGCCATATCTGTACGTTGTCGCCCGGACTCGACGAGTTGGCTGGGTCGGCGCGGATAGCGACGGCGCAAGTTCCGGGTGGGAGCGTCGGACCGATGCCCGATACACCCCTGCCAAGTCCCAAGAACTCGACCTTTCCTTTCTCGTCGAGTTCCACGTCGACGTATCCTACCTCGTAGTCCTCCTTGAGACGGTCGGCTACCCTTTCGTGGAGTTCAGCGACGGTTACACCACGCGGGAAGACGAGTCTGCTACCCGCAAGCTTCTCCTTCGTCTCGTCCGAGACGGGGTCGTAGCCGTCTATGTCGCGTATCTTTTCGGCTTCGGGTATCTCGACCGTCACGGTTCTGCCTGCCGAACGTACCATACGTGTCACTTCGCCGTCGTACGACGCCTTCGAGAGTGTTGAGACTTCGACGGCGGTTCTGTCGCCTAACTTTCCGGCGTACATCGCTGATACCGCCCCTGCGGTGAGTGCGACGACGTTGACGACCGCCGTGCTCGCGGCTATAATCTGTGTCTCGCCCTCCAAGAAGTTGCCGAGCGAACCCGAGAGGTTGAGCCAGACGGCTACCGCGCCCAAGCCCGCGAGCACGTTGAGTGCCTCGGGAGAGGGTTCGCGCGAGTAGGCGCGTACGACCGCGGCGACTACGGCGGCGACTGCGGCTGAAGCGAGTGCGAGAGCCACGACCGCGACGACGGCTTCGACGGGTTGTATCTCCGACGTTATCTCTTCTACGGTGCCCGTCGTCGTTGCGACGCCTGTGTCCATCTTCATCTCAGAGCCTCCTCGAAGGCGTCCGTGCTGGTCTTGTCTCCTACCACGAAAAGCTCGTCGCCCTCCAGAACGGCTTCGTCACCCCGCGGCGCGAGTATACGTGTCTGCCCTCTCTTGACGGCAAGGACGATGACGCCGAACTCCTCGCGGACGTTGAGACTTCGGAGCGTCGTCGCCTCTTCGACGGTGCCGACAGACACCTTCCTGAACTGCTTCCCAGCCGACTTGAGGACGGACACGAGTTCGTACTCACGTCTCGTTCCGCGCGACTTGACGAGCATCTTGGACGGTTCTCCTTCGAGTATCCTGTTCGCGTCCGCTCTGTCGACCGCGACCGTCACACGCCCTTCGCCGCCCGTCGTCGAAGGTGCCTTCGGCGGTGTCTTCTCCTCTTCCTTCTCGCCGACGCCACCGTCGGCCTTAGCCGAAGCTGTTTCGGTCTTTTTTTCGGCTGGCTTGCCCGACTTCGCGCTCACGACCGTTCCTTCTACCGTCGTTCCGTCGACCTCAACGCTAACCTTGTCGCCACGTGCGAGTCCGGTTGGAACGAGCGTCCCGAACGAGACGGCACGTTTTCCTTTGGGCACGCGTTTCGAGAGACCAGCCAACGGCGGAGCCGCAACCACGGTCGCACCTCCTTCGTCGTCTATCGAGACCGAAACATCCGAAAGCTCGAACTCCTCGACGAGGCGTTCAGCCATCCTGTCTTCGAGTTCGGATACGGAGATGTCGGCGGAAAAAGTCCATTCGCCGTTCTTTATCTGGCTCTTTGTCTCCTCCGAAAGCGGAGCGTAGCCTTCCATCTCGACGACCTCGCCGACGACGTTTATGCGCACCTTGCCGAACTTGCCGACCTTCTCGACAACGTCGGCTGGGAGCGTCCTGTCCTTCAGGCTCTTTATGCTCACTCGGTGAGGGAACTCCGCGCCCATGGCGTCGCCCTTGCTGTGGCTGTACATCGCAATCATCATGACGACTAGGAGCGCGACGACAGCGGTGACTCCCTGAACGTCCAAGAGACCGAGCAAGCCGCCCTGTACGCC
>JAQZDD010000323.1 GCA_028751055.1 Euryarchaeota archaeon Ods04
AACACGACGGAGTTGACTACCTCTGCCTCGAAACCGTCTCGAACGGCGACTGGACAGTAAGACGAGGAAGTCCTGCCTCGGGCACGAGCACCGGAGACGACCGCGTCTTCGTCTACCACGCCGACGACGGTGACAGCGACACAGACGAAGCCGTCTTCACCGAGACTTTCGAGAACGTCGTCTCAGTCGATGTTTCGCCCGACGGCGTCTTCGCTGTCGCAGACGGACTTGGTGCCGAGGTAACGTCCGGAAAGCTTGTCGTCTACTCGCTTGGGAAACCAACGGCGAACACGTCCTCAGACTCGACAGAGACCGACGACGAAGAGAGCGAACGTCTCGTGACGCATTTCTTCAACTCGAACGTCGCCGACTGCGCCGTATCCGACGACGGAAGCTACGCCGCTGTGACAACACTCAACCCCGACTGCACGACCTACGTCTTCGACACCGAGACAGAGGAGGTCGTCGCAGAACACCAGAACGTGCGCGGCAACAAACAGTCTGTCTGGTTCGACGAAGACGAGGCGGGCGACGGCACGGTCGTCCGTCTCTCCGACGAACCCGACGGCGAAAAGCACTCGCTCTACGCGATAGACATCTCAGGCGAGGTTGTCGAGAAAAGCGACGAACTCAGGAGGCGCGAACGGTTAGACGAACTCCTTGAAGCCGGCGGCGACCCCAAGGAGGCTGTCGAAAACGCCGAAGAGGCATACGAACTCGCCGAGGGGGACGACGAACGCCAACGCGCCGCGCTCGGACTCGCCGACGTACATCTCGAACTCGCCGGACGGATAGAAGAAGACGAAGGTGTCACCGACGAATGCTGGGAGCATCTCAACGCCGCGAAGGAGAGGTACGGAGAGGTGGTTCCGCGGCGCGAAGCCGTCGAGGGTGTCGCCGAGGTTCTGAGGAGACAGGGCAAATATTATCTCAGACGCGACGCAGACGAAGCCGCGTTAGCGCGTTTCCGCGAGATAGAGACGCTGGAGGAAGAGCACGGCATACAGATACTCACGGACGAGGACGAACGTAAGATGGACGAACTCACGGACTGAGGATATGGAAGGAGAAGATGGAACGAGGAACAGGAGGGTTCTCAATCGAACCTTATTTACGTCGAGACGGCTTACCGGCGTGTATGAGCAAGAAGACTAAGGCTAAGAAAAAGCGTCTGGCGAAGGCGAACAAGCAGAACCAGCGCGTGCCTATGTGGGTCATACTCAAGACCAACCAGGACGTTATGCGCAACCCCAAGAGACGTAACTGGAGACGCAGCGACATAGACGAGTAAAGCCATGGAAGAACGTGTAATCACGGTCCCGCTCAGGGACGCAAAGCAGGCACCGAGCAGAGAACGCGCCGACAAGGCTGTCAAGCACGTCCGTCAGGAGCTTGCAAGCCAGTTCAAGACACCTGAGGACGAGGTCAACTTAGACGAGTCGATAAACGAGAAGATCTGGGAGCGCGGACGGAAGAAGATACCTTCGAAGATACGTGTCCGCGCGGCAAAGTTCGACGACGGCGTCGTCGAAGCGGAGACAGCCGAGTAGCGCGGATGCTAAGGACGAGCTTCAACGGCAGTCCGTTCGTCGGTGTCTTCGCGTCGGCGACCGAAAACGCTCTTCTCGCCGCGGCGGAGGTCGATACGGACGAGATAGCCGACGAGCTAGGCGTAGAAGAGGAGAACGTCTACAGCGGCACGGTCGGCGGCTCGTCGGTCATAGGCTCGCTCGCCGAAGGCAACTCGTCCGGCGTAATCGTCTCATCAGGGGCGCGCGCAGACGAAATCGAACGTATCGAAGAGGCGACGGGCGTGCGCGTCGGGAAGGTGAGTAGCCGTGTCAACGCAGTCGGCAACTTAGTTCTCGCCAACGACGAAGCCGCGCTCGTGTCGCCCGAATTAGACGACGAGGCACGCGAAA
Source organism: Euryarchaeota archaeon Ods04 (assembly GCA_028751055.1). Taxonomy (GTDB): domain Archaea; phylum Halobacteriota; class Halobacteria; order Halobacteriales; family Halorutilaceae; genus Halorutilus. Next base: position 1,923 of record JAQZDD010000323.1, read on the forward strand.
AAGTGGCTGAAGTGCTCGACGTGGAGGTTCGCGCAGGAACCGTGGGCGGCGTCGAGGTAGTCGGAAGCGCGGCGGTCGCAACCAACAACGGCGTTCTCGCACATCCGCGTTCGAGCGACGACGAACTCGAAACCCTCGACGAACTTTTCGGGGTGCACGTCAACGTCGGCAC
>JAQZDD010000024.1 GCA_028751055.1 Euryarchaeota archaeon Ods04
ATGTCAGGTAGCCGTCGTCGTCTATCCGTATCACGTCACCCGTCCGGAACCAGCCGTCGTCGGTGAAAGCCTCCTCGGTCTCCTCGGGCTTCTCCCAGTATCCGTCGGTGATGTTTTCGCCCTTTACGAGTAGCTCTCCGACGTTGCCGTCGTTCTCCTTACGGAGTTCGGGCGGTGCGACCGACTCGTCTAACTTCACTTCCACGTCGGGCATTGGCGGACCGATGGTGCCTATACGCGGGTCTTCGGGCGGGTTCGATGACACGATAGGTGCCGTCTCGGTCAGCCCGTATCCTTCGAGTATCGGCATCCCCATTCCATGGTATAACGCACAGAGGTCGGCGGAGAGACTGCCGCCGCCGCTTATCATGAACTCTATCTCGTCGCCGAGCGCCTCGCGCACCTTCGAGAAGACGAGCTTGTCGGCGACGGTGTGCTTGAAGCTCAGAACCGCACCCGGCGAGTCTGTCTTGTAGTAGCTCTCGCCGACGCCGGTCGCCCAGTTGAAGATTTTCTTCTTCACGGGCGAACTTCCCGCGTCCTCGCGTATCGCGTCGTAGACCTTCTCGTAGACGCGCGGCACGCTCGTTCCCGTCGTCGGACGTACCTCGGCGAAGTCGTCCTTGAGCGTGTCGGGGCTTTCGGCGTACGCGACAGCCGCGCCGCTCCCGTACATCAGGAACGACGCCATTCTCTCGAACGAGTGAGCGAGCGGCAGGAAAGATACCGCACGGTCTGTCTCGTCTATCGTCGGCAGGTCTTCGTCCTTGTCGGGACGCGGTCCGAAACGTTTCCGCGACTGGTTGACGGACGACCGGAAGTTCCTGTGCGTCAGCTTCACGCCTTTGGGCTGACCCGTCGTACCTGACGTGTAGATGAGCGTCGCTAAGTCGTCCACGTCCGTCTCGTCTAACCAGCCCTCGAACGTATCGTCGTCGTAGGCTTCGTCTCCCATCTCGTAGACGTCGCCGAGCGTGTGTACGTCGTCACGTCCCGTATATCCGTCAGCCACGCTGTCGACCGTCACTATGAAGTCGAGCGAAAGGTCGTCCTCGACCTCCAAGACGCGTTCAAGGAGTTCCTGATTTTCGACCACAACGCCCGACGCGCCGGGGTCGTCTAAGAGGTACTTCACCTGCCGCGGCGACGACGAGGCGTAGACCGAAGAGACGACCGCGCCGCGCGACAGCAACGCGAAGTCCGACATCGCCCATTCGAGACGGGTGTTCGAGAACAGTCCTACGCGGTCGCCGCGCCCGACGCCGAGTTCGTCGAAGCCGAAGGCGAGACGCCGGTATACCGCGCCGAACTCCTCGTAACTCAGCGACGCGAACTTCTCGTCGGCTGCTTCGTCGATGACTCCGTTTTCGACCAGCGTCCTGTCGTAGACGCCGCCCTTGTACATGCCAGCGTCGAGTGCCGCGTGTCTCTCCACCGTCTCGTCTATCATCTCGGCGATTGTGTTCCAGCCTATCACCTCGTCGTCGTACTCTTTCTCGGCTTTTCGCCAGTCTGCTTCGGTCACCGAGCCTTCCGACCCCTGTTCTTCCTGCACCCCGTCATCCTTTTCGACTGCAGTCTCCGTTCCCATGTGTTACAAGACACGGAGAACGGCAAAAAACCTTTCTCCGATTTTTTCGGATTCTCGCGGCTGAGGGCTACCTACTCGTCTCTGTCGCGTATGATACTAACTGCTCCTCGCGTATGCCCGTCACGTCTGACTCGCCTATGCGTTTGTATGCGAACGTCTGACTTGTCTCCGCGCTTGTATGCGAGAAGGACTCGGTACGTGCCTTAGTGCTCGGGTATCTTAGTGCTCGGGTATCAGACTCGCGCGCGTGAACTCCTGCTCCGCGCTTCCTTCGAGTGCCTCCTGTGCCTCCTCAAGCGGGAACTTGGCGTCCAGGAGGTCGTCGTACGGGTACTTCTCGGCGTTCCTCGAAAGGAAGTCGAGTGCCTTTTCGAGGTACCACGGCTGGTACAGGAGCATCGCGTGCACGTCGATACGTTTCAGCGTCAGGTCGGCGGGGCTGAACTCGGTCGTGAGGCTCGTCGATATGTTTCCGAGTTCGACGTACCTCGCACCGTTTCGGAGCATGCCGATGCCTTCCTTGAACGCGGGTGGGAAGCCCGCGACCTCGATGCCAACGTCCGCGCCGTCGCCGTCGGTGAGTTCCTGAACACGCCGGATACGTTCGCCCGGCTCCTCGTACTCGTTCATGTCGACGATGTGGTCCGCGCCGAACTCCTTCGCGCGCTCTATACGTCCGGGCGCGCCTTCGACGACGATAACTTCGGCACCTGTCTCCTTTCCGACAGCTATCGAGTTTATGCCTAACCCGCCCGCGCCTTGTACGAGAAGCGATTCGCCCTGTGTCAGGTTAGCGCGTTCCAGTCCAAAGATGACCTGCGACAGCGCGCAGTTCGCGCTCGCCGCGACGTGGTGCGGTACGTCGTCGGGTACCTTGTAGAACCGCTGACCGCCGTCGACGTAGTAGTGGGTGGCGAACGTCCCACGGAAGTGGGGCGGTACCGAGTGGGGCATCATCCATTCGCCGGTGCTCTTGACGACCTCGCACGCGTAGAACTGTCCGTGTGAACATCCCGAACATTCGCCGCACGGCTGGAAGTAGACCGGCGTTATGAGGTCGCCTTCCTCGACCGTTTCGCCCGCCGAGTCGGTCGACACGTCGTCGCCCATCTCGACGACACGCAGGACGGCTTCGTGTCCAAGAACCGCGCCGTTCGGCACGGGGAACTCGCCCTTCCAGAAATGCAGCTCGCTGCCGCAGACGTTGGTCTGCACGACCTCGGTAAGGACGGCGTCGTCCTCCACGTCCGGCTTGTCGTCTATATCGACGATCTCCGTTTCACGCTCCCCAGCGAGCGTAACGACCTTTCCGTACGACATCAGTAGAGGAAGTTCGTCTCTATGTTCGTCGCGCTCTCGACCATCGTAACGGCACCGTCGCTGTACTGCATCACCTTCTGCATGTCGCCGTTGAGGTCGAACTTGCCGCTCATCAGGCTGTCTATCGCGCCTATCTCGCCCTGCGTCATCTTCTTCCAGTTTTCGTACGGACCGATGAGTTCGAAGCCGTAGTCGACCTCGCTGAGGTCTTCGACACGGTACGCGTCGGTGCATTTGCCGCCTTCGAGACCTATGAAGTAATGTATCTTGTCGCCGTCGCCTACCATGTCGGGGAAGTTCTCCTTGAACTCGTCGTCGACCTCTATCGTGAAGACGAAGTCGCCGTTCCAGCCTACGCCCCAGTCGCTCGCAGCCTCTGAGTACGTCTCGTTTTCGTTCAGACGGTCTTTCCACTCCTCTATCCATTCGTCACTCGGGAAATCTACTGTCATTATCTGCCTCCTTACACCTACCACATGGTTCCCCTTCTATTAAACTTGACTATGGTAAACATTCTCATGCGCAAAAACGGCTAAAAGACCACACCGAACCGACGAATCCACGAACCCTCTTATTAACTCGGAGTCAAATAATAATAACTTTAAACCGGCGGACTTGACTTCCTGCATGGACCTGACACGCAGAGAGGTCATAAGGACGGGTGGTGGCGTACTCGCGCTCACCGCCGCCGGATGCCTCAACTCGGACGGCGAGTCACCCGACGACGGAGACGACGAAGAGCCGCCGGAGACGGTAGACGACGAAGAAGAAACGCAGCCAGACACGGAACCGGAACCCGAGGAAGTTACGCTTGAACTCCTCGCGGAGGAAGATATAGACCACGACCACGCGTGCCTGCACGCCGAGTTCGACGAGAGGACGCCGCTCGAAGCAGGTACCTCCGCCGACGACGCGCCGACCGCCGACGAGACACACGTAATCTGGGAGGTGACGTACGAAGGTGAGGGCTACGTCCGTTTCGACGCCGACGCCCACAGTTACGACGGACCGTTCGTCTTCTACACCGCTGACGGCACCGTCGGTGTGGTCGAAGGCACAGAGACTGAACGTGACGAAGTTCCCGACGACGACTGCGAACCACTCGACGAGTACTTCGTTGTTGAGGTGCCCGAAGACGGCGTAATACTTCTCGAACTGAGTCCGCAGTAGGACGTTTTGCTCGACGTATCGTCTCTCTCGGTCATCGAACGGGATATTAAGAAATCCGAACTCATAATATATATTGTTAAGAAACTGCCAAATCATAATAACTTTAAGCATAAGCCCGATATATCCCGCCGCATGTCTCAGACAGGAAATACTCATCCACCAGGTAAGAGAGCACTCAGAACAGGAGCCGTGTTGCTGGTCGTTCTGGCGATGGCTGGAATGGTTCTGGCTACCGGCACGGTCGCGGCTACGTCCGTAATGGACGACCACGACCATGACCACGACGACGAGATAGGAGAGTTCGAAATTATCGACAGGAGCACCGACGAGGTTACTGCCTATGTCCACGGCGACCATTGGCACGGGGAGCTACCTCACGTTCATGAGGGCGAGCACATCTCACTTGGAGCAGATATTGAGGACGCGGACGGTGATGAGATAGAGTTAGACGGAGACCATTACTCGCTCGGTGTCGCCCTCGCAGAAGGAGCACACGAAGGAGTCGTCTCATTCGACGAACACGGAGACCACGTGCATATAATCGGGGAGGACGATGGTCACACAGATGTCGTGTTCCAGCTCATACACGATGACCATGTGGAGTACGAGACTCCCTCCATCGAAGTCGAGGTTGAGCACGACGACCACGACCATGACGACGAGATAGGTAAGTTCGAGATAGTTGACCGAAGCACGGGCGATGCTGTCGCTGATGTTCACGGCGACCACTGGCACGGAAGCCTACCTCACGTTCATGAGGGTGAGCACATCTCGCTTGGAGCGAACATAGAGGACGCGGACGGTGACGAAATCGAACTTGATGGAGACCACTACTCGCTCGGAGTTGAACTCGCTGACGGCGCGCACGAGGGAGTCGTCTCGTTCGACGAACACGGAGACCACGTACACATAATCGGAGATGAAGACGGTCACACAGATGTCGTGTTCCAGCTATGGCACGACGACCATGTGGAGTACGAGACGCCTTCGATAGAGGTTGAGGTTGGTCATGCCCACGTCGGAACCGTCGAACTCCTTGCTGAGGAGGATATCGACCATAGCCACGCCTGCCTACACGGTGACTTCGACGAAAGGACGCCGTTAGACGCAGGCGACTCAGCCGACACCGCCCCGACCGTCAGTGACACCCATGTCATCTGGGAAGCGACGTACGAGGGTGACGCGGGACACGTCAGATTCGATACCAACGACCACTCGTACCCCGGACCGTTCGTCTTCTACACTGCTGACGGCTCCGCAGAACCCGCTAACGCCGACGTTCTCGAAACCGGTGAAGTCGACGAGTGCGACTCGCTCGACGAGTACATCGAGGTAGAGACACCCGAAGACGGTATTATCGACCTCGAACTTGAGGAGTACCACGACCATGACGACGAGATAGGTAAGTTCGAGATAGTTGACCGGAGCACCGGTGATGCTGTCGCTGATGTTCACGGCGACCACTGGCACGGAAGCCTGCCGCATGTCCACGAGGGAGAGCACATCTCGCTCGGTGCTAACATAGAGGACGACCACGGTGACGAGGTAGAGTTAGACGGAGACCACTACTCGCTCGGAGTTGAACTTGCTGACGGAGCACACGAAGGAGTCGTCTCGTTCGACGAACACGGAGACCACGTACACATAATCGGAGAGGAAGATGGTCACACAGACGTTGTGTTCCAGCTCATACACGATGACCACGTGGAGTACGAAACTCCACCCATAGAGGTTGAGGTCGGTCACCACCACGATGTAGCTGATGACTACCGTAACGAACAGGGTGAGGTAGACACCGCAGGACTACAGGACGCTATCGCTGACTTCCTACAGAATGAGATAAGTACCGGAGACCTGCAGGAAGTGATTGCGGCGTTCCTCGCGTCGTAGTCGGGCACATTCTCTTTCTTCTGTCCATCTCGTATGAGCCTCAGTAGAACACCGTCTGTGGTAGAGCATGATTATTAAGAATTGGCTTAATCATAACAACTTTAAACAGAAGTACTGTAAAGGATACTAGATGAACCCCAACCGAGACAGGAAAAGACGCAAGGCGACGAGAGTCGCTACTTTGCTCCTCGTCGTCCTCGCCGTGGCTGGCGTAGCCGCCGTCTACGCCGTCAGTCCTGTTGCGGAGGCTGACTCGGGTACTGAGTCGCTCGAACTCCTTGCTGAAGAGAACGTTGACCACGACCATGCGTGCCTGCACGCGCTCCACGACGAGCGCACACCGCTTGAAGCAGGCGGTTCGGTCGGTAACGCGCCGACGGTGGACGACACGCACGTCATCTGGGACGTAACGTACGACGGAGAGGGCTACGTCCGTTTCGACGCCGACGCGCACCACTACGACGGACCTTTCGTCTTCTACACCTACTCAGGTACGGTGGAGGTTGTCGACGGAACTGAGGAGGAGCGTGACGACGTTCCCGACGACGACTGCGAACCACTCGACGAGTACATCGTGGTCGGTGTACCCGACGACGGTGTTATCGAACTCGAAGTCATCGCCGACGACGAAGGAGAACTGACCGTCGAGAGCTACGCCAACGACGATGGCGTCGTCGACACCGACGGACTCCGCGAAGCAGTCGACGACTGGCGCGTCGACAGAATCGACACAGACCTGCTACATGATGTCGTCGACGTGTGGGAGACGGGCGAGCAGGTTGACTGACACTTCTTCGATGTCCGTGTTCCGGAACCCGCCGACTAAAGCCCCGTTCGCCGTTCGCGCTCTCGTTATCGTGTTGCTTCTGTCCGTCTTTGCGGCTTCGGGTGTCGGACTTACAGGAGTCGTGACAGCGGTCGAAGACGGTTCGGTCGGTGCTCCACAGGCACACGATGCCTCGGTTGGTAACGACACACGTCCGTCCACCGACCGCGCCGGAGGTGCCCCGTCTTCCGCGCCTGCGATAACGAACGCGACACGCGAGATAGAGAACACGACCGTCAAGCCGGGCGGTTCGACGGTCGTGACGGTACACGTCGAGACGGACGCGACGAGCGCGCCTGCAGTCTACGAGAGGTTCGGTGCGGGCTTCTCGAACGTCGAAGTCGTCAGTTCCGAACCTCCTGCGGTCGCCACGGAAGTCGACGAAGCCAACGAACGGCTGTTCGCTGTCTGGAACTCGACTGACACCGCGGTGCTCGAATACGAACTGACGGTGCCGTCGGACGCAGAATACGGCGACAGTTTTACTGTCGAAGGACTTGTTGACGTGCACGGCGACGATACCGAGATAGACGGTACGGACGAGATAACCGTCGGTGCTGATATTCCTATCGAGAACGCCACACGTGCGATAGAGGACACGGAGTTAGAGCCGGGGGAGTCGACTTTAGTGACCGTCGAGGTCGGGACGGACATGACGACCTCGCCAGCCGTCTACGAGAGCTTCAGTCCGAGAGCCACAGATGTCGAGGTCGTGGACGGAGAGCCTTCCCCAGCCGTGACGGGCGTGAGAGACGACGAACATCTGTTCGCTGTCTGGAACTCGACGGACACCGCGGTACTCGAATACGAAGTTACCGTTCCGGAGACGTTCGAGGACGACGCCATCTCCTTCGACGGCGAGGTCGAGACAGCAAACGGAACTGCGACAGTAGCAGGACACGACGAGATAAACGTCTACCTCGGCGACAGCCCTGTCATATCCGAAGCCGAAAGAGCCGTCGGAACATCGACGCTCGAACCCGGCGGTTCGACAATGGTGACTGTCGAGGTGGAGACGAGCGACACGGACGACATAGCCGTCTACGAGGAGTTCGACCCGAAGTTCGCCGACGCTGAGATAGTCGAGTACAGACCTACGACGGTTGTCGATGCCGTCACAGACGACCGGGACGCGCTGATGGCACTCTGGGAAAGCACGGACAGCGTGACGCTCGAATACGAACTGACAGTACCTTCCGACGCTGACGACGGCGACACGTTCTCCGTCGAAGGCGAGGCTGACATACGCGGCGACACCGTGTCGATAGGCACGGACGAAATCGTCGTCGAGGACTGGGAGGAGCCGGACGAAGTAATCATCGCCGATGCGACACGCGAGATAGAGAACACGAACTTGGAGCCGGGGGAGTCGACGGTCGTGACCGTCGAGGTGGAGACTGACGGAAGGGGCGCGCCCGCTGTCTACGAGGAGTTCGACACCGACTTCGCCGAGGTCGAGGTGCTTGACGAAAATCCAAGTTCGAAGATAAAGGCGGTTACCGACGACGAAGAGGAGATGATGGCACTCTGGGAAAGCACGGACAGCGTGACGGTCGAATACGAACTAACGGTGCCGTCGGACGCCGAGGACGGCGACGCTTTCTCCGTCGAAGGCGAGGCTGACGTGCGCGGCGACGGGATGGAGATAGACGGTCCCGCTGAGATAACCGTCGGTGACGAACCGACGGCACCGCATATAACGAACGCGACACGCCGTATCGGAAACGAGACGGTCGTGCCGGAAGGTTCGACGACTGTCACGGTCGATGTCAAGACGGACGCTTCGGGCGCGCCCGCGGTCTACGAGAGGTTCGGTGCGGGCTTCTCGAACGTCGAAGTCGTCGGCTCCGAACCGTCGGCGGTCGCCGCTGGAGTCGACGCAGACAATGAGAACCTCTTCGCCGTCTGGAACTCGACGGACAACGCGACGCTTACGTACGAGGTGACGCCCAGCGGGAACGTTGCGGGAGGAAACGTGAGCATAGAAGGAGAAGCCGAGACTGCGCGCGGGACAGCGTACATCGAAGGC
>JAQZDD010000053.1 GCA_028751055.1 Euryarchaeota archaeon Ods04
AGGCTCTCCGGCTCAACCTCGTTCTCGTCGTCGACTTCGTCGCCGAGTTCCTCCGCGACGACGGTCGGGAGGGTCACGTACGGCGTCCGTGTGTCGGGTATCATCGCCGACATGAAAGGCGAACCCATAGCCCACGGAAGGAGGCGGTTCTCGAAGACTGAACGGCGTACGAAGAATCTGCCGACGAACGACGAAAGCAGACCGTCCGAAAGCGCGGTCATAGGTCGGTTCTCTCCGAGCGCGCTTGCGAACTTGTACCGCCGCGGCTTGAGCTTCTTGAATATGCCTTCGTTCTTGAGCTTCTCGACGTACACGTCGCCGGGGTCGACGCCTTTGTCGCGCGCCTCCACGAAGGCGTCGCCCGCGAGCGCGCCCGCCGTGACCGCGTGGTTCATTCCCTTTATGATAGGTCCCATCGCCTGCATCTGTCCGCCCGCGTCGCCGACCAAGACAAGACTGTCTTTGGCTGGCGATGTATGTGCGACCTTCTTCGAGTCGGGGACGAGTTTCGCCGAGTACTCCGTCTCCTCGTACTCGCCGTTGAGCCACTGTGCCATGAGAGGATGCGTCAGGAGCGCGTCTAAGAGTTCGTGCGGCTCCGCCTCCTCCGCGACGAGGCTGTCCAGGTGGAAGACCGTCCCGACGGAGAGCGAGCCTTCGTTGGTGTACATGAAGCCGCCGCCGCGGACGCCCTCGAACAGGCTTCCTGAGAACAGGTGCGCCTGCCCCTCCTCCTCGTTTTCGATGCCTAATCTGTCTTCTAAGGTGTCGTTCGGCATCTCTACGACGGCTTTGACGCCTTGGAACCACTCCTCGGGTTCCTCCCAGTCCATCATGCCTGCGTCGCGTGCGAGTTCGGAGTTTACGCCGTCCGCCGCGACAATCATGTCCGCCTTTATCGGCTCTATCTCGTCGAAGGTGACGCCCACGATTTCGTCGTTCTCGCGCAGGAGACCGTTTGCGCGCACGCCCGTCAGGACGCCGCCGCCCGTCTCTGTCGTCATCTCGTGTACACGCTCCTCCAGCCACGCGTCCATGTTCCGGCGCAGGACTGCGTCCGACCACTCGGTGTCGTGCTCGTGGAGACGCGTGATATCGACCGACTTGACCTTGTTGCCCGCGACGTTGTGCATGTGGTACTCGGTGATAGGACGTTCCGACGCCTCGTCGCGGAAAGACGGGAACAGGTCGTCGATGGTGTAGGAGGCGGACTCCTCGGCGTAGATAAGACCGCCTGAGCAGTTCTTCGAACCCGCCTCGACGCCGCGTTCCAAGACAAGCGTCTCTACGTCGTTCTGAGCGAGCGACGCCGCGGCGGCGGCACCGCCGGGACCGCATCCGACGACGACCGCCTCGTAGTGTTCGTACTCTCCCGCGTCGCCGTCTACGTCTTCGTTGCCTTCACTCTCAGACATCGTCGTCACCTCCTTCGCCCTCGGTCAAGCCGCCGTCGGCGACAGCCTTCAGTTCGCCTTCGGCGACAGCCTCCTTGAGTTGCGGAAGGACCTCGAACAGGTCTCCGACGATGAAGTAGTCGCTGAACTCCTTTATGCGTGCATCAGGGTCCTTGTTGACGGTGATTATCGTGTCCGACTCGTCCATGCCGACCTTGTGCTGCACCGCGCCGCTGATGCCCGCCGCGATATAGACTTCGGGCTGGACGACCTGCCCTGTCTCGCCTATCTGTCGCTCCTCGGTCGTGTACTCCTCAACGTGACCGTCGAAGTCGTACGACGACGTGACGATACCGCGCGTGATGCCGAGCGCGGCGTCGTCGAACTCGTCGACCAACTCCAGACCGAGTTCCATTCCGAGCGTCGGGTCGTCGCCTATGCCGCGCCCGAGCGCGACGACGACTTCGTGCCCCGTCAGGTCGACGCCCTCGTCGAGAAGGTCGTGGTCGGTGATTTCGACGCCGAACCAGCCGTCCTTGAGTTCGGAGTCGAACTCGATGACTTCGCCCTCGCGGTTCTGTTTCTCGGGAACGTCGAACGTTCCGGGTATGACGGACGCGCCCTGCGGGTGGAACTCGCGTTCGGGGTTGTCAAGGCAGAGTATGGTCGAGTACTCGTAGCCGCTGAAGTCGGGGCGTTTCATGTGCAGGGTACGTTCGAACATCTTCGACTCGCCGGGTTCGCCAGTCTTCTTGGGGTTGGTCTCCTCGTGGTCCTCTATGTACAGGTCGCTGCAGTCGCTCGCAAGACCCGAGTCAAGCTCCGCCTGAACCTGCGCCGACAGGTCGCGTCCGTTGTTCGTCGCCGGAAACACGACGTAACGCGGCTCGTCGTAGTCGCGCCAGTCGGCGTCTGTGCGCGCCATCTCGACGAATATCTCGGTGTAAGGACGGTGCAGGAACCGCTCAAGACGGTCGTCGTTCTGGTAGAGGGCAACGTCCGCGCCGTACTCGATGGTCTCCTGCGCGAGATGCTCCACATCGTCGCCGATGACGACAGAGACGACACGTTCGTCGGCGTCGTAGTCGTCGTTGTACTTGTCCATGAGTTCGCGCGCCTTTCCGAGCATCTCCTTCGAAACGTCAAGGAGTTCGCCGTGCTGTTTCTCGCAGAATACCCACATGTCGCGGTACTTCCCGTCTTCGAGAGCCTTGACGTACTGCTTCTCCGCAGTCGGGTGTTCGAGACCGTCGTCCTCCTCGCCGTTGTCTTCTTCGGACATCTCAGCCACCTCCATAAGCCGCTATCTCCTCGACTACCTGTTCCATCTCCTCTTCGTCTGGCTCCATGAAAGTCGGCTCGCGCTCCGAGGGTGCCTTCGGAATAGGGTCGACGCCCGACACTATGGTCGGCGAGCCGTCCAAGCCGACGTACTCAGGGTCGAGGTTGAGGTCTTGGTGGTCCCAAGTCGTCATGTGGTCCTCAAACTCCTCCGCGCGCTCCTGTGTCTCCTCTCTGAGTCTCTTACGTTTCAGTCTGTAAGACGCCTTCCTGTACGACGTATCGAACTCGGGGTCGGTAACGACCACCGCGGGCGTCGTCGTCTCGACAGTCTCTATCTCGTCGGGGTCGCCCTCAACGAGACGTTTTGCGCGTATACTGCCGCCGTCCTCGTCGTAAGCCATGCTGACAACGTGCGTCAAGAGGGGCCATTCGAGGCACCAGTTCGTCTGCGGACCGGTGTGCCCCGTCTCACCGTCCGCCGTCTTGAAGCCCGCGAAGACCACGTCGGGCGTGTCGTCCATCTCCTTTATCGCGGTTGCGAGAGTCATTGATGTCGCCCACGTGTCGGCGGCGGCGAACTCCCTGTCGGACAGCAGAAGCAGGTCGTCTGCGTACACGTCGCGCATTCCTTCTCCGAGGACCTTGTCGTAGCCCGGAGGACCCATACCCATCAACGTCACATTTCCGCCGTGCTTGACCTTCATCTGCAGAGCGGCTCTGAGAGCGAACCTGTCGTTCGGGTTCATCACCGTAGGGGTGTTTCCCCTCTTCAGATGCCCGTCTTCGTCGAACTCAACCTGCCCCTCGCGGAAGTCGGGAACGCCTTTCGTCATAACTACGTAATGCATGACAGTCGGTAACAAACACTCCAAGCTTATTACATTATGGGCGGTTAACCTTCCTACGTGTCGGTGTTCACCGACGCTTGCTACCTAAATGACTAACCGATAGCCGTATCAGGCAGCAGTTGTGTAGTTATCTTCGGAATAGAACTTTAAATTATTAATATTTCTTACCCAACATCCTGTTCTGTTTCCGTGGAGAATTGAAAACTATCTCATTCTGTCCGGGAATTAAACTTCTCAAGCGTCCAGATATGGCTCGAAGAATACTGTATCCGTGGGGAGTGCTCAGACATTCTTCCATCAGACGCCCCCAATCTTAATTATCCCTCGCACGTTAGACGGTCACATGGCAATAGACCCCGACTTTCAGGAGAACCGCGAGTTAGTCGACACGCACGCCCCCGACGGAGAACACGACGTATGGGGACCTGTCGACCCGCCCGAGAAGCTGGGAATACACGGAACGACGGTCGCAGTCGACTTCGACATCTGCATCGCCGACGGCGCGTGCCTCCAAGACTGCCCCGTCGACGTCTTCGACTGGATGGACACGCCGGGACATCCCGAGAGCGAGAAGAAGGCTGACCCGGCACGCGAGGCGGACTGCATCGGCTGTTACATCTGCGAGGATGTCTGTCCCGTCGACGCTATAGTCATAAAGTACTGAGTCGGGTTCTGCTCCGTGTGGGTGTCGTCGCGCCGCTACGCATAACAGACGCGTCGAGCGCGCCGCCACACATATACAGACGTGTCGACAAAGGGGTACATGGACACAGAGCAGGTAGACCGTGCGGTAAAGCCTACTCTCAAGGCTCTCGACGCCGTTCTGTCGCTTATAGACCGTGCGAAGGCGACGAGCGTTCCTCTGAAGGGTTCGGTCTGGAGCCTTGCGACCTCGAAGGTCGTCGGCTTGGAGAAGTTCGAGGCGTCAGCGCGCGACCTGCGGCGAGAACTCAAGGAGTGGCAGGACAAGTCGGAGAGCCTCGAAAGGAGTCTGCGTGAACTCGAAGAAGCCGTCGAGGAAGCCGACGAAGAAGGCACCGAAGCCGACTACGACCGTATCATAGACGAGTTCTCGGAGGCGATGAGGTCGATGGAGGCACTCGACGAGAAGTCGGCGAGGGTCGAGACGAAGCTACGTGACGCCTCCGAGAGGAGCGGGAACATAGCCGAAAGAGCAGGAGGAATACCGGTGCTCGGGAGCGAGATACAGGAGAAGTTCAAGGTTCTGAGCATCCGACTTTCCAAGACAGCCGACGAGGTGGTTCGCACCAACAGGAAGCCGTCGGACGTGATGGACGTGTACGTGCATCCGACACCGGAGAAGGACGGGGAGACTGTTAACTGAAAGCCGTGTTTTAGCCTACGTCAGGTATATGCGGTGAGAGGTACACGGTTCCGACATGAAAGAAGACGGACGGAGTTTAGAGAGTAGCAGACGCGCGTTTCTCGTAGCCAGCGGAGTAGCCGTCGCGGTTCCCGCGGCGGGCTGTCTGAACGGTGGCGGAGAAGGGGGCGAAGGAAACGGCAGGGAGGAAGCAGAGACATATCAACGATGGGTGCCCGCCGAGTTCGAGCCGAGCTTCACGTACATGAAGATGACCACGCTCCGAGACAACGACGTTTCTCTGGGCGCGGAGGAAGACACAGAGATACACGGTCTTACGCTCAACGACGTAGACGTAACTATCGAGATGGACCGCGCGAACGCTCTCGTCGCCGAGGAGGGCGTCACAGTCGAAGTCGACGGCGAGCAGGTCGACGAGTACGGCGGCTTTACAGTACACGAGAGCGACGAGCACGGAGAGTACGTCGCAACCGACGGAAGCGCGCTCGTAGAGGGCGACAGCATCGAGGACATCGAACTCGTGATAGACGCGTACGAGGGAGAAGGCACGCGTCTACGCGACGACGACGAGGTGTTCGAGAGTATAGTCGAAAGGCTGAGCTACGACGATGTCGTCCGTTTCAGCCGGAGAGGAGACGGGGACGGAGTCTTCGGGAGAGCCGTCGAGGTCGCGCCCGAGACGAGCAGCATCGAGTACGTCGCGCACGGTGACGGGGAGATGCTTGACGAGATAGAGGCGGGCATCCTTGCTCAGGAAGACTACATCGGCATCGAAGCCGAAGAGATAGAGACCGAAGACGGCTTTCTGGTTGCTGACGGCACCGTCCCTAACGACAGGCTGTTTCAGGCACTCGGTACCGTCGGCGAGGACTCGTCACAAGGCGAAGAGGTAGACGAAGCACCTACGCCGCAGATAGCCGTAGACGTGGAGTTCGACAGCGACGCCGAAGAGGCGACTGTGAGTATCGTGGGGGGCGATAGAGCCGAAGAGGTCAGAGTCTTCGTCGACGGAGAGACGGTGCACACGTTCGAGCCTGCCGAAGCAGGGGACGAAACGACCGTGTCCGTATCGGAGGACGAGGAGGTCAGGGTAGTCGCTTTCGACGACGGACGCGAAGTAGTCGTCCACACGGCTTCGTACGACTCGGTTTCGGACGGCGTCGTCGGGAGCGAAGGAGTGACGGGGTCGACAAGCGTTAACGGAAGTCGAGAGCCGGTGCCCGAAGACTGATATCAGGTGGCGACCGTAAGCTTTTCGCGGTTCGGCACAACGGAGGAGCATGGAGAAGGCACCCGAGGAACCCGTCGAAGACGAACCTCTCTTCGGCACGTACGCGGGCGCGTGCGCCGACACAGACCTGCGTCTTCGAGAACGCGAAGTCGGGCGTTTCCGACGCGCCGTGAGCGAGAAACGTTGGCAGTGGTTCTCCGCCTTCGACGACGAAGTCGCGGTTGGCGGCGCGGTCGTGGACGCAGGCTTCTTCGGAAACGTCTTCGTCTGGGTATTCGACCGCGACGAAAGCGAGATGGTCGTCGACGCCGACACGCTCGTTCCGTCGTCGTTCGTCTCCGTCTCGTCGTCGCCGGTCGAAGGAACCGTCGCACGTATATCGCTACCCGGACGGAAGCTACGTGTAGCCAGAAACGGAGGGGACGGTACGCGTCTCGGTGTCGAAGGAAGCTTCAAGGGCGTCGACCTCAGCCTGACCTTCGGTACCGACGGTAACACGCCCGTCACCGCCGTCTGTCCCGTCAACGGACGCAAGGGAGGCGTCAACGTCACGCAGAAGGAGACGTGCGCGTCCGTGACCGGAAACGTATCAGCGGGCGGCGACAGCTACGAGATAGACAGCATAGGGATGCTCGACTACAGCCACGGACTCTTGGCACGCGAGACGCGGTGGAACTGGGCGATAGCGAGCGGTCGTGCGGTGGACG
>JAQZDD010000124.1 GCA_028751055.1 Euryarchaeota archaeon Ods04
CTCTCGGACGACGGCGGAATGGTCTTCGTCAACGACGTGCACTTCCCCGAGGTACCTCCGCGGCGTGAACCCAACACGGCTTCGCGCGAAGTAAGCGCGGTTCTCGTCAGCGACGTACATGTCGGCTCCGACACGTTTGTGCGCCAAAACTGGGACCTTTTCGCCGACTGGGTCGCTGACCGTCCCGACGTTGAGTACGTCTTGGTCGCGGGCGACATGGTCGAGGGTGTCGGTATCTACCCGGGACAGGACGAAGAACTCGAAGTCGTCGACCTTTACGACCAGTACGCGGCTTGCGCCGACCGTTTCGCGCAGTTACCCGACGACGTCGAGATAATCACGATTACAGGAAACCACGACTCTGTGCGTCTCGCCGAACCCCAGCCCGCGCTCTCCGAACGTTTCCGCGAGCCTTTCGGCGACAACGTCTCTTTCTACGGAAATCCGTGCACCGTCACAGTCGAGGGAGTCGACGTTCTGATGTACCACGGAATGTCGCTCAATCCTTTCGCCGAAGCACTCCCGCACGTCGAAATCGAGAGTCCTGAGACAGCGATGGTCGAGATGTTACGCAAGAGACATCTCGCGCCGATGTACGGCGACGTGCGTCTCGCACCCGAGGCACGTGACTACCTCGTCATAGACGACGTGCCCGACGTTCTCCATACAGGGCACACCCATACTGTCGGCGCGGAACGGTACAGGAACGTCCTGACGGTCAACACGGGCGCGTGGCAGTCTCAGACGCCGTACCAGAAGGCGATGAACATACAGCCCGACGTGGGTTACGCCGCCGTCCTTGACCTTTCGACGCTCGAACTCGATATGAAGCAGTTCGAAGCGTGAAGCAACCTTAAATCCGCCGAGGTTTTACGTCTACGCCCCGCTTTTCAGGTATGGGCTTTGGAAGCTACGACGAATCCGAACAGGAGAGACAGCAGACTGAGAGCGACGTAAACGACGACGACGCCGTCAGCGTACAGGACGCAAAACACGACGGCGAAGTAAACTACGAGTCGAACGCGTCGTCCGCGGAACTCATCGACAAGCTTCAGGAGATGAAGGAAGACGCCGACGAAAAAGAAGGGGGTGCCTGAGATGCTCTCCGAGGGCGACGACGCACCCCCCGTCGAAGCGACCAACCAGGACGGCGAAACCGTGACACTCGGTTACGACGAACCTACTGTCGTCTACTTCTATCCGCGCGACAACACGCCCGGATGCACCATCGAGGCGAACAGCTTCGAGAAGGAGTACGACGAGTACGAGGCGGCGGGTGTGCGCGTCTACGGCGTATCGACAGACGACGTAGAGTCGCACAGGGAGTTCGCCGACGAACAGGGACTTACGTTCGACCTGCTCGCCGACCCCGAAGGTGATATAGCAGAAGCTTTCGGCGTTCCGCTGCAGGGCGACATAGCGACACGCCACACCTTCGTCGTCGTCGACGGTAAGATAGCGCGTGTCTACGAGAACGTCTCTCCCGACGGACACGGACGTGACCTCCTCCTAGAACTCGCAGAGGACGGAGTAGTCGAGCTTTAGCGGTCGGTTTAGTGGAACGGCTCCTCGACACCGAACTCCTCGCCACATCCTCCGCACTCCGTCGTTCTGATTCTGCTCTCGGTTTCGTACACTACACCCTCGCCACAGACCGGACAGTCCATCTCCACTACGTCCCTGTATCCGCCCGCACCTTTGAGCACGTCGTCGGGTGTCAGCTTTACTTTTAGCATAATATGTGGTAAAGACTGAACAAACAAAAGCTTAACGACTCTATGAAGGCACAATATAACAAAACAGCGACTTTTCCCTTGTCATATGGGTTAAAAATGAACGCGTAGAACCGTCTTTTACTGTTCCGTAAACAGGTCGCGCGGAAAACGGCGAAGGAGTCCTCCGACGACTTTTTACTGTCTATCCGGAGCCTTCTTGCCGAGCCAGTCCTCGTAGAACGTGTCTATGTCCGGCTCGAAGTTGCGTAGCACAGGGTATCCGGCGGGCACAGCATCCACGTCCAACTGAGCGAAACATCCGGGGCAGAACCATTCGCGGAGCTGGAACGTCCAGTCGGGGTGCGGAGTCTGGTACTTCGGGTAGATTTCGCGGTGCTCCTCCTCTTCCTCGTGTACGCGCACCCGCGCGTGTTCCTTCCAGTTCTCGTCGGCGGAGCAGAACTCGTGTCCACAGTCGCACTTTATGACTCTTCCTTCGTCTCCTCCGTCTCCGCCCTCTCCCCCATCCTTGCCCACGACGTAGAGATGGTCGTTGAGCGGCACGAGTATCGTATCATCCCAGTCGACGCGCTCCTGCAGAATCTCGCGCGTCACCTCGAAACGGCTGGCGTCCTTCGGGTCGGGCAACACGTCGTTCCTGAGTTCGTCCCAGCCGAGTTCGCCGTCTATGAGCTTCTCTATCTGCTGGGGGTCGGTTTCGCGCGCCATCAGAATCCGCTCCCTCCCTCGCTCATCTCCCAGAAACCGTGGAACTCCTCCTCAAACTCGTCTGACAGGTCGAAGACTTCGCGGTACATCTCCGCCACCACGTCCGCCACGTCTCCGCTCTCCACGCGCTCGCGCTCCTCGTCGAAGAACTCGTCGTACTCGACCGTCTCCTCCTTTCTGCGCTCCTTGATTTCGTCGCGTGCCTCCTCTGTCGCTTCCTCGTCGACCTCGAACTCACGGTTCTTCTCGTCGAACTCGCCGACGACGCCGTAGACCTTCTCGACCGTCTCGGGGCTGAACACCTCGTCCTCAACGTCCTCCACGACCTTCTCGATGGGACGTTCGAGAGGGTCGCCCCATCCCGGACCGCCGCCCATCTGGAAATGCATCAGGTCGTGGTTGTCGAACTCCTTGGGGAAGTAGTTGCCGCGGTGCGTCCTCGTCACGTCGCCTTCGATGTTCTCCTCAAACGTCCCGGGCGGCGTGTCGCCCGTAGGGTACGGCTTGCCTTCGCGTGCCCTCTCCGCTAAGTCGGTGTCGTGCGCACGGACGGCGTACTTCGTCGAACCCGGGTAGCCGCCCGACATGCCGCTCGCCGTGAAAGCCACGTCGGGAAGCGACGCCTTGTACAGGCTACACTCGTCCGCGCCCATGACCGTCAGGACGCCTTCCCATCCAGAACCACCGCGGTACTTTCCGTGCCCCGCCGAGTCGGTCTTTATCTGGCGCGACAGGTACTGAGTGCCCCACTGGATGAGTTCCCACTCCTCGACGTCGCCCATGTCGGACTCGGGGTTCCACATAGCGTAGCCGTAGTCGAGTCCGTCGCGTACTGCTGACGCGCCGAGACCTTGGCACGAGACATCGAACGGGCTGACGGGGAAGTAGTCGCCGACCTCGTCGGGTATCATCGACGCTATGCTCTCCATCACCGTGCCGCCTCCCTGTACGCTGTCCGCCGTCTCGGAGTAGCCCGCGACGACCTCCTCGCGGAACCCGCGTGAGAAGAAGCCCTGAGAGACGTTCTGCCAGACCGACTGGAACGCCGGCATTATCGTCCCCCACGGAGCGTGGAACGACAGCGTCGGGTCGTCGGGGTTTGTGACGCTCCCCTCGGGGAAATGTGTCTCCATCGCGTAATGGCTACCGTCGTTCACCTTGCCGTCGTGGAGGAGACACTGCGTCATCGAGACCCACAACCCTCCCGTCATCGAACCCTCGGCGGCGTTGAACGAGTGCTTACCCTGCGGCGATGCACCCTCCATGTCTATCGACATCGTTCCGTCAGCACGCACCTCCATCTCGACAGGAAGATGGTTGAGAGTGTCCTTCTGCTGTTCGGGCTTCCAGCCCTCCTCGGCGAAAGGCATAGCCGTGAAAGACGTGTTTCTGTAAGTGCCCGGGAATAGACGTTCCTGCACACGCGACTCCATCGTGCGCCGTCCTTCTTCGACAGCCTCGCGCACGAACTGCTTGAACGCATCCGCGCCTACGTCTTCGATGATTTCGTGGACGGCTTCGCGTATCATATGGCAGCCAGCGAGCCTGCACTTCTCGTCTAAGTCCCAGTACATCGGTGTGCGTGTCGACCTTTCGCCACGCACCTTCCAGTCTTGGTAGAGTTCGTCGTCCTCGCCAATCTTCTCGCACGTCGCGTAGATGCCGTCCTCGAAACGCGACGTATGCACAATCGACGTGTGTCCGGGCGACGCTCCGCCTATATCCGCCTCATGGGTCACGCCGTCTGCCCACGCCACGAGTTCGCCGTCGTGGAATATCGGCACGATGGTGTGCACGTCGGTCGTGTGCACGTTGCCCAAGTCGTTGTCGTTGTTGCAGAAGACGTCGCCGGGTTCGATGCCACGGTCGTGTTCGTAGTCCTCGTCTATCATCCATTTTATCGCCAGACTTCCCGTGTGCACATGGACGATGATGCCCGTCGAGACTGCTATAGAGTCGCCCTCGGGCGTGTATATCTGGAAGCATAGCTCTCCGATTTCGCGCAC
>JAQZDD010000034.1 GCA_028751055.1 Euryarchaeota archaeon Ods04
CAAGTCGGGTAGCCCGGCTACCCGACGAAGTAAAAAGGTGGTTCTACTCGTACTCTATCGTCGCGGGCGGCTTGTGCGTAACGTCGTACGCTACACGCGCGACGTTCGGAAGCGTCCCCGTAATCCTCGACTGTATCCTCTGGAGCGTCTCCCAGTCGATGTCGATAGCCTGCGCAGTCATGCCGTCGCGTGACTCGACTGCGCGCACCACGACTATCCATCCGTGGACACGTTCGTCGCCCTTGACGCCGGTTCCGCGTCCCGCGACCGCCGCGAGTGCCTGCCAAGGCTCGTAATCCTCTAACTCGTCCTCGACGACTGCGTTCGCTTCGCGCACGACTTCGAGTTTCTCCTCGGTCACCTCGCCGATGACACGTATCGCAAGTCCGGGACCGGGGAACGGCATACGCTCACTAATCTCGGGCGGAAGGTCGAGTTCGCGCGCCACCTCGCGCACCTCGTCCTTGTACAGGTCGCGCACGGGTTCGACGATGCCCTCGAAGTCGATTATGTCAGGAAGACCGCCGACGTTGTGGTGCGACTTTATGTTGCCTTCGCTCTCGACGCGGTCGGGGTATATCGTCCCCTGTACGATGTAGTCGGCGTCGATGTCGTGCGCTACCTCCTCAAAGACGCGTATGAAGTTCTCGCCGACGATGCGTCTCTTCTCCTCAGGGTCGACGACGCCCTCCAACGCTTCGAGAAAGCGGTCGCGCGCGTCCACAACCCTCAGAGAGTCCATGTAGTCGAACGTCTCGCGCACCGTCTCCGTCTCGCCCTTACGCATCAGCCCCGTGTCGACGTAGACGGGCGTCACACGGTCGCCGACCGCCTCGTACGCAAGCGTGGCGCAGACCGACGAGTCGACGCCTCCCGAGAGAGCCATCACTGCGCGTCCGTCGCCTATCTCCTCCTCGATTTCGCTTATCGCTTCGGGTATGAAGCTCTCGGCGTCGACCATCTTACGTCACCTCCTCGACGTTAACGTCCACGTCTACGTCCATCTCTTTCTTCTCTTCCTTCTCTTTCCCCGCCGTGTCCCGTTCCCCTCTCGCCTCTCTTCTGTCGATTGCGGCGTCTACGAGACCCACGAAAGGCGGCGACGGGTCTCCGGGACGCGACCTGAACTCGGGATGGAACTGCGTGCCGACGAAGAAAGGATGGTCGGGGAGTTCGAGTATCTCCATCCTGTTGCCCGAAACCGACGTGCCCGAGAAGACTAGTCCCGCGCCTTCAAGGTCGTCGATATACTCGGGGTTGACTTCGTAACGGTGTCTGTGTCTCTCGACCGCCCTGTCGTCGCCGTAGAGTTCGTGTGCGAGCGTGCCTTCGTCGATACGTGTCTCCTTGTCGCCTAAACGCATCGTCCCACCAAGGTCTTCCACATCGTACTGCTCCGGAAGCAGGTCGATTACGGGATGCGGTGTGCCTTCGTCGACCTCTGCGGAGTGTGCGTCTTCGAGACCTGCAACGTTGCGTGCGTACTCGACGACAGCCATCTGGAAGCCGAAGCACAAGCCGAGGAACGGCACGCCGTTCTCGCGCGCGTACCGCACCGCCTCTAACTTGCCAGACGTGCCGCGCTCGCCGAACCCACCCGGAACGACGAGAGCGTCCGCCGCCTCCAGCCTCTCAAAGTCGCCCTCGTCCATACGGTCGGTTTCGACCCACCGCACGTCCACGTCGACGTTGTGGCGCAGACCGGCGTGCTTCAGGGCTTCGTAGACAGACAGGTAGGCGTCCTCGAAGTCGTACTTTCCTGCGAGCGCGACCTCGACGCGCCCTTCCTGCTTCTGCGTAACGACCTCGCGCCAAGACGTGTCGTCGGCGCGCGCCTTGACGTTGAGTTCTTCCATGGCGTAGCTTTCGAGACCTTCGTCCTCCAGAACGAGCGGCACGCGGTAGATGTCGTCTACATCGGGCGCGCTCACGACGGCGTCCTCGGGCACGTCGCAGAAAAGCGATATCTTCTCACGTGTCTCGTCCTCTAAGGGTTCCTCCGAACGTCCGACGACCACCTCGGGATGCAGACCGAGTTCACGTAGTGCCTTCACGCTGTGCTGTGTCGGCTTCGTCTTCTGTTCGCCCTTGCTCGTCAGGGGGACGAGAGTGACGTGCACAAGAAGGAAGTCGTCGTCGTCCTCCTCGTTGCCCATCTGCCTCACAGCCTCCAAGAACGGCATGCCCTCTATGTCGCCGACGGTACCGCCTAACTCGATGAGGCAGACATCGTGTCCCTCTGCGCATCCACGGATACGTTGCTTGATTTCGCGTGTCACGTGCGGTATTATCTGTACGGTCTTACCGAGGTAGTCGCCCGCGCGCTCGCGCTCTATGACGCTCCTGTATACCTTTCCTGTCGTCACGTTGTGGTCGGAGGTCATGTCGACATCAAGGAAACGTTCGTAGTTGCCTAGGTCGAGGTCGACCTCCGCGCCGTCCTTCAGGACGTAGACCTCGCCGTGCTCGTACGGGTTCATCGTACCCGCGTCGACGTTGAGGTATGGGTCTATCTTGACCGCAGTTACGTCCAGCCCCGTGTTCTTCAACAGACGACCGAGCGACGCCGCAGTAATGCCTTTTCCGAGTCCTGACATGACGCCGCCCGTGACGAATACGAACTTGGGAGAATCTTCTTCCGGCATACTATGTGTAACGCAACCCGTCTAAAATCCCTTGCGGTGTACCGTGAGGTAGTTTTTTGTTCCGACGGCGTTTACTACACGTAGATGTCGGGTACGACACAGACGCTATCGGACCCAGTATCCGTCCTCGACTGTCTGGGGGACGAGTACAGCGTCCGTATACTGTCCGCACTATCGGACAAACAGATGAGCGCGAACGGACTAAGCGAGGAGCTCGACATACCCATCGCTACGGTGTACCGGAGGATAGAGACACTCTCCGACGCAGGACTCATAGAGTACGAAGGCAAAGCGTTGACACAGGACGACAAACGCGTGAAGGTCTACAGGTCGTACATAGACGAGGTACGTGTCTTCTTCGAGTCCGACGAGCCTAAGGTGGAGATGAAGAAGTACTCCGACGCACAGAAAAGCATAGACGAAGCCTGGAAGAGAATACAGAGGTGACAGAATGTCGGAAGACACACAGAAAGACACGGATACCAAGGTCACGACAGGAATCACAGGTCTCGACAACATACTCAAGGGAGGTATCCACAGAGGCTCGGCGGTTCTCGTGAGCGGAAACCCGGGTACAGGGAAGAGTATTCTCGGTATGCAGTACATAGACCACGGAGTCCGCGAACACGGCGAGGGCGGCGTCTACCTGTCGTTCGAGGAGACGGAGGACGACATCGCCGAGGCGGCGGTGTCGATAGGAATCGACGGCTGGCGCGAACACGTCGAGAACGGCGACATAGTTGTCTACGACAAGATGGAGCTACTTGAGGAGACCGACTTCTCGTCTTCGCTGACGAGGATACTCGAAGAGGTCGACTCCGACAGGTACAGCCGTCTCGTCATGGACTCGCTCACGATGTTCGAGATGTTCTTCGAGTCGGAGAAGGAACGTCGCACGTACCTCCTGAAGATGATAGACATACTCAAACACAACGGATTCACGTCGCTCCTGATACAGGAGTCGGAAGCCGTGTTTCCGGACCGTGACATCGGTCCTGAGGAGTTCCTGACAGACGGAAACATCTACCTCGCACAGACGCCGACGAAGACGGGCGCGAACCGTTACGTCTGGGTTGCGAAGATGCGTAAGCAGGAGATAGACACGCATATCTTCCCGATGGAGATTAAGCAGGGCGGCATAAACGTGCACGACAAAGCCGCTGGCTTCTCGTACATGAGCGGCGAGGACGTGGACGACGACATGGATATAGGCGGAGGAACCCGAAGGGGGGGTCTGTAGGCTCGTAGCCGTCGATATCAGCGGGAGGCACGAAGCCGAAGGCAGATACCTCATGGTCTGCGCCGCCGTAGCCGTCGAGCTAAAGACCGACGCCGTCGACTCGGTTGAGGGCATGGAGTTCGACGTTCTCGACACCGAACGCGAGCCGAGCTTTGAGGTGGTCGTCGAGAACGTGTCGGACGCCGTTTCGCGTGTCGACACGGGCGGAAGAAAGGTGACCGTAGTCGCCGAGGAAGGCGAGTTCTACAACAAGCCCGACTGGATAGTCGAGGGTGCTCTCGGAAAAGAGTTCAAGTACGTGGAGACCATAGGTGAACGTAAGGCAGTGGACATAGCACACCACGCGGCGTACGCCGCAAGAAATCTTACGCTAAGACAGAAATGAAGGAAAGAGCTGTACTTGTCAAACGTGTGGACTCCGGTGAGGAGGCATCGCTCGAAGAGATGCGCGAACTCGCTCGTGCGGCGGGATACGTCGTCGCGGACGAGGTGACGCAGTCGAGGAAACGTGACCCTGCGTACGAGATAGGACGCGGAAAGGTCGACGAGGTGGCACGCTTAGTGGAGCGCGTAGGCGCGTCGAAGGTCATCTTCGACAACGAACTCGGACCGTATCAGGTCTACAACCTTGGTAACGAGATAGGCGTCGAGATAGACGACCGTTTCACGCTCATACTCGAAATCTTCGGCGACCGCGCAGGCAGCCGGAAGGCGCAGTTACAGGTCGAACTCGCCGAGCTAAACTACGAACTCCCGAGGGCGGACGCAAAGGCGTCGCTTGCGAAACGCGAAGAGCGTCCGGGTTTCATGGGTCTGGGTGAGTACGACGAAAAGAGGAAGTCGGACATAAAGAACCGTATCTCACGTATACGCGACGAACTCGACACGTTGAGCGAACGTGACGAGGGCTGGCGGCGCGAGAGGCGCGACTCGGGCTTCGAACTCGTCGCTCTCGCGGGATACACTAACGCCGGAAAGTCGACGTTGATGCGCTCCCTCGCCGACGTGGAGGAGCAGACAGACCATCCCGACATCGACGAGACGGCGGAGGCGCGCAACGAGCCTTTCACGACGCTCGGGACGACGACAAGGAGCATGCACGTACCCGGACGTGACGTACTCCTAAGCGACACCGTCGGGTTCATCTCCGACCTGCCGCACTGGCTCGTACAGAGCTTCGAGAGCACGCTTGACGAGGTGTATCTCGCCGACTTAGTGCTGCTCGTCGTCGACGCCTCCGACCCTGTCGACGAGATGCGTGACAAGCTAGTGACGTGTCACGACACGCTCTGGAAACGTGTCGAGGCACCCGTCGTGACCGTCCTCAACAAGGCTGACCTCCTGACCGAAGAGGAGGTGCAGGAGCGCGTCAAGGCGGTCGAGTACCTCGCGCCCGACCCCGTCGTCGTGAGCGCGAAGGAGGACGAAAACTTAGACGAACTCGTCGCGCGTGTCAAGGACGAACTTCCGGACTGGGAGCGTACGACAGTCGAACTCCCGATGTCGGACGAAGGCATGAGCACCGTCTCGTGGCTCTACGACGAGGCGGAGGTTCTTGACGTTGAGTACGACGACGAGATACACGTCGACTTCAAGGCACGCGACGAGATAATCGCAAAGGCGCGCCACCGTTCGCCTCTCGAAGCCTCGGGAGCGGAGAGAGCAGGCAGTAAGGAAACCGTGCCCGCCAACTGAACCGCGGCACGTGTAGCCGACGAAATCTTTATTCGAGGCGGATTCTAAGAACTCCCGTATGGGAATAGGAAAGCTGGCTGGGATAGGCATAGCAGCGGTTGTGAACATCGTGATGTTCCTCATCCATCCTATGATAGGAGCGATAGGTCTGCCGTTCTTCTTAGGTATAGCCGCGACATTGCTGAAGGACATGGTGAAGGTAGCCGCCGCGCTCTACGTCTTCATGTTTGCGTTCTTGATAGCCGGCATCAACCTCATCGCAGGTGCTGTCGCGCTGTTCTTCGGTGGTGCCGCCGCGCTCCGTCTCATACTCATCCGGTGAGACGGAACACGAAAGCCGGGAACCGTTACGGTTTTGCGCGCATAACCCGAATCTCTGCACGTGAACACGAGCAACGTGATGGGTATCGCGCTCATCGTATTCGGCGTCGCCCTCGCCGTTACTGCCGGTGCGTCGGGCGACACGACCGCGCTCGGCGTCGGCTTGATAGGTGCGGTCGCTCTTTTCTACATGGGAATCGGTCTCTACTCGCGCGGCAACACGGACAGCGGTCTCCTGCGGTCGTCCGACACGCCGACCAAACGTTCGACGCTCTACCGCACCTCGTCGTACGTCGCCGCTCTCGCGGCGGTCGGCGCGCTTTTGGCTTTCGGCTGGGCAACCGCACAGGGGACGTCTTTCGCAGTCCGCGCGGGCTTCGGCGGCGTCTTTCTGTACACGCTTCCAGTCGCTCTCTGGCTCCGTAAGATGTCGTCGGAGGCTGACGACTCGGAGGTCACCGAGACGGAGGCGGAGAAGACGGACGACGCGGGTGCGGCGTAGCCGCACGACGGTTCCGACGTAAGATAAGCTAAGCTTATTACGTCTCGGACGCCCGTTTCCGGCATGAAAGCAACGGCTGTCGCGCATCCGATACAGGGAATCGTCAAGTACCACGGTCTGCGTGACGAGGAGACACGTATACCGTACCACGACTCTATTTCGGTCTGTACAGCACCTTCGCGCACACGGACGACCGTCGAGTTCGGATACGAAGAGGACGTATTCGTCGTTGACGGCGAGGAGATGGACGCAGGCGTCGAACGCGCCACACGCGTCGTCGAAAAGGTGCGCGACCAGACGGGCGTCGAGTCGGGCGTACGTGTCGAGTCCGAGAACTCGTTCCCTTCGAACGTCGGCTTAGGTGCGTCGTCATCGGGCTTCGCCGCGCTCGCACTCGCCGCTCTCGAAGCCGCGGACGGCGACACGTCGGTGCGTAACGCTTCGGCGGTGGCACGCAGAGGAGCAACGAGCGCGGCGAGGAGCGTCGCAGGTGGCTTCTCACGCATAAGGACGAGCGACGAAGACGGACGTTGTTACGCAGAGAGGCTAGACGACGGCTTCCGAACCGATGATGAGAACGACCACGGAGGCGACCTGCGTATCGTCGTCGCGCTCGTTCCCGCTCACAAACACACGGGCAGGGCGCACGAAGAGGCGGCGGAGTCACATATGTTCGAGTCGCGTCTCGCGTACATACACGGCGCGCTCGCCGAGGCGGAGCACGCAGTCGCCCAAGGCGACTTCGACGCGACGTTCTCGCTCGCTGAAAAGGACTCGTTGTCGCTACTTGCTGTCACGATGACGGGACCGGAGGCATGGATATACTGGAAGCCCGAAACCTTGGCTCTCTTGGAGGTCGTACGCGACATGCGCGACGACGGTATCCCTGTCTACATGTCTACGGACACGGGCGCAACGGCGTACCTCAACACGACCGCCGAACACGCCGAACGTGTCGCCGACGCCGTTGAGGCACTCGGCGTTGAGTCGCACGTCTGGGAGGTCGGCGGTCCCGCACGTGTCACCGACGACCATATCTTCTGAACTGACATGACGCCCGAAGAACTCCGTGACGACATACCTCTTGTCTCCGAAGGCGACGATGACGACGACTACGCCTACCTCAACACGGGCGCGAGCGGTCCCACACCGAACTGCGTCCACGCCGCCATCGACGAGGCACGCGACGCGCACGCGGAGGCACACGCCGACGACGCGTACGCATACGAAGAGGAGGTCGCCTACGAAACACGCGAAACGGTCGCGTCGCTCGTTAACGCACAGCCCGAACGCCTCGCTCTTACGTCGAACACGACCGACGGAATAAACTTCGTCGCCGACTGCTTCGACTGGGGTTCGGACGACGTAGTCGTCACGACCGAACTGGAGCATCCCGCGGGAGTCCTGCCGTGGAAGCGCGTCGCCGAGGTACACGGCGCGGAACTGCGTGTCGTTCCTACCGAGGGACGCAACGACGAGGTAGGGCGGTTAGACCGTGACGCCTACGAACGCGCCGTTGAGGGCGCGACGCTCGTCTGCTTCAGTTCGGTTTCGTGGTACGGCGTCCGTCTTCCTGTCGAAGAACTCGTCGAGACGGCGCACGACGCAGGTGCGGCGGTCGTGGTTGACGCCGCACAGTCTGTCGGTGCGGAACACGTCGACGTGCGCGAATGGG
>JAQZDD010000296.1 GCA_028751055.1 Euryarchaeota archaeon Ods04
CGTGTCCTCGACGACGACGGTTCGTGGGCGGACGCGGGCGTCGAACCCGTCAAGGAGGACATGGTGCTCTTAGCCGCCAACGTTCTCGTGACGGTCGGATTCGGAAACCTGCTCGACCATTACGAGGCGGTGACACGCGTCGTAAACACGTTCGGGAGTAGCAGGGCACGCGCAGCCGAAGCTACGACAGCCGAACAACGTTTCGAGCACGAGTCGGCGCAGTACGTCGAGACGTACAGAACTGCGGTCGAGATAGGCTGTGACGGCGACGCGCCCGAAGACCTCGTCGCGCTTGCCGAGAGCCTCGCCGTCGCAGACTTCCTCGAAGCTACGCCGTCGGAGTCCGAACGCGAAGTCGAGGCGGCTGAAAGAGCACGCCGCGCCCTGATTACCGCACAGGGTGGAGTGGTCGGAGGAGGCGCGTACGACGCACATTTCGCGGCGATAAGCGGCGAGTCGGCTCTCGAAGACGTGAGCTGTGCGGCGAAAGGCGTCGAGGCGCAGGACTGACGACGAGCTAAGGAGCGAGCCTGTTCTTCCTACCGAGCATCTCCTCGCGGTAGGTCTCGAAGGTGACGGGCATCCAGTCCTCTGCGAGTTCAAGCATCCTGTCCGTCAGTTCGCGCACCTCCCACTGTGCGTCCGCGGCGGCACGCATGTCGGCGACGTGCATCAGAGAGCGCGCGTTGAGCGTGAAGACCATGTTGACCTTGGTCGCCATCGGAAGCAAGAACCTTGCGTCCTCGGGCGGCGTCACGCCGTCGCCACGGTACTTCTTGGGCGAGTCCTCGTCTATCAGGTCGTGGTACAGGTCGAACTGACGTTCGCACCCTTCGAGAAACTCGTCTACGAGACCTGCCTCCTCGACGCTCGGCGGAACGACTACCGCCTCACGTATGTCGGAGCCTCTTTCGGGGACTGTGTACCGGAGAGACTGTACGTCGAAGCTCGCGTGTCTGTGACGCGTTATCTGAGCCATACAGACACGCGAGATGCCCTTGACGGCGAACGTCGCGTTCGGGTGCTCGAAAGGACCGTAGTGCCCGCGTTCCATGAGTTGCGCGATGAGGCTCGCCTTCTTCTCCTCGACAGTCTCGCCGTCGACGGGTTCCATGACTTCCTCGAAAGAGCGGTCGGCGACGTACTCTGTCGTGTAGTCGTTGCGCGCCGCCTTACACGCGAGTTCGTCGGGGTCGTTCGTGGAAGCAAGAAGCGCGACCTTCATATCTATGCGTCCGCCTCCACATCGATGTCGTCGAGCGTCTCTAAGGTCGACTCGGCGTCTTCCAACTGTTCACGGCAACGCCGAACCAGTTCGACTCCCTCCTCGTAGAGTTCCAACGCTTCGTCCAACGTCAGGTCGTCGCCCACGCGCCCCGAGTCGAGACGCTCAACGACCTCTTCGAGACGGTCGTAGTCTTCCTCGAAGCTGTCGGTCATGATAACTACGTCGTACGCCTCCGACTTAACTTAACCGCGTCAGTCCTCCCGTGCTCCTTCGCCACCGTCCTCGTCGCCGTAACCGTTCTCTCTGATATCCTCGACGCGCGCCTCCACCGTCCCGTCCCTGAGACGCGTAGCTATCGTGTCGCCTACCGAAACGTCGTCTACGCTCTCTACAACCTGTCTGCCGCCTTCCGTTTCCGTCTCTACGACGGAGTATCCGCGCGAAAGTACCTTCAGAGGACTCACCGACTCAAGGAGACGTGCCTGCTCCTCGACATCAGTGCGTGCGTCCTCGACGACGTTGCTTACGCCACGTTCGAGCGCGTCGGAGAGTTCGTCGACACGCTGTATGTACTCGTCTACGACGGGTGCGCGTCTCAGGAAGCGTTCGTGGCTTTCGAGAGCACGCCTGCGGTCCTCGACGGCGCGTTCCGCCTCCGACCGCAGACTGTCTTCGAGAGCGTCTATACGCGCGCCGAG
This sequence comes from Euryarchaeota archaeon Ods04, assembly GCA_028751055.1. GTDB lineage: Archaea > Halobacteriota > Halobacteria > Halobacteriales > Halorutilaceae > Halorutilus. The sequence continues at coordinate 1,927 of JAQZDD010000296.1, forward strand.
TTCGTCTGTGTCGGGCACGACGAGTTCGCCCGCCTCGCTCGGCGTCGCCGCGCGTTCATCGGCGGCGAGGTCGGCGAGCGTCGTGTCTACCTCGTGCCCAACCGCGCTAACGACGGGCGTGTCGCACGCGGCGACTGTGCGCGCCACGGTTTCCTCGTTGAAAGCCCAGAGGTCTTCGAGAGAACCTCCGCCGCGTCCGACGACGAGAACGTCTGTGCGCTCGTCTTCGTCAAGCCTTTCGACCGCACGCGCAATTTCGTCGGCGGCACCGTCGCCCTGTACACGTGTCGGCGCGAGAAGGAGACGCGCGGGGAAACGGCGCGAAACCACGTCGTGCACGTCGTGGAGCGCGGCACCCGACGCGCTCGTCGCTACGCCGACGGTCGTCGGGTAGTCGGGTAGCGGTTTCTTCCTTTCGTCGTCGAACAGTCCTTCGTCCGTGAGTTCCTCCTTGAGACGCACGAACTCCTCGTAAAGC
>JAQZDD010000151.1 GCA_028751055.1 Euryarchaeota archaeon Ods04
ACACCGAGACCGAGGAAGGCGAACTCGACAGAACGATAGGGCTGGTGGGCGCGACGACCATCGGCACAGGCATAATGATAGGCGCGGGTATCTTCGTCTTCCCCGGTCTCGCGGCGGGCGAAGCAGGACCTGCCGCCGCCGTCTCTTTCGCAATCGGTGCCGTAATCGCGCTCTTAGTCGCTCTGCCCGCCTCCGAACTTGCGACTGCGATGCCCAAGAGCGGCGGGGGCTACTACTTCGTCTCACGCGGACTGGGCGCGCTCCCCGGCGCAATCGTCGGAATAGGACTCGTCTTCGGTTTAGTCTTCGCGTCCGCCTTCTACTTAGTCGGTCTCGGAGAGTACGTCGCGCAGATACTCGTACGTCTCGGTGTCGTCGAGACGACGGCTGTGACGGTCGGACCGGCAAGCATCGTTGTGGTCGTGGGTATCGGCGTCGGCGTCTTGCTCACCGCGGTGAGCGTCTCAGGGACGGAGAACACCGAGTCGATACAGAACGCCGTCGTCGGCGTGCTCCTTGCTATACTCGTCGTCTTCCTGACCGTCAGCGGTCTCGACCTCGTCGGCGTACGCGGCGAGTCGCGTGTCACAGGTGCTTTCGCTCCGGCGGGCTACGGCGCGGTGCTTTCGACCGCCGCGTTGGTCTTCACGTCGTACCTCGGATTCGTTCAGGTTGCGACGGTCGCAGAGGACATAGTGAACCCCGACAGAAACCTTCCGCTCGCCATGATAGGCTCCGTTCTGCTCGTCGGCTTCCTGTACGTCGTGACGATGCTCATCGCAGGATACACCTTCGGCACCGAGGAGATAGGCGATATGGGCGAGACGGCGATAGTGCAGGTCGCCGAGGAGTATCTCGGTCTTGCGGGCGCAGTCGTCATCCTCGCGGGCGGTCTTCTCGCCACGGTATCGTCGGCGAACGCCTCGATACTATCGGCGTCACGCGCCCTGTACGGTCTGAGCGCGGACGACATCGTCCCCGAAGCGGCGGCGCGTGTCAACAGGGAGTACGGCACGCCGCATTTCGCGCTCGGCTTCGTCGGCGGCACGACCGTCGTTCTGGTCGCGCTCGGCGAGACGGAGGTACTCGCCGAGGTCGCCTCCTTCCTCCATCTCGTCCTCTACGGTCTGATATGCGTCGCGCTTATCGTCATACGGAGACGCGACCCGGCGTGGTACCAGCCCTCTTTCCGGTGTCCCGGATACCCCGTCGTCCCCATAGTCGGCGGCGCGGCTAGCTTCGCGCTCATCGGCTTCATGGACTCCACATCTCAGGCTCTCGGCGTCGTCGTCTCTGTCGTCGCCGTCGTGTGGTATCTCGGGTACGCACGCGACGTTAGTCTCAAGGACGAACTCGGGTGAACCGTCTAAGGTCTGCCTCCGTCTTCGGAAGGCGTCGGATTTTTATGGAGCGGCACGAAGTTAGTCTGTGAAAATCCTGATAGTCGGGGCAGGGCAGGTCGGAACCGACATAGCTTCGAGTCTCTCGAAGAACCACGAGGTGACCGTCGTCGACGCAGACTCCGACCGCGTCGACATGATAAACTACGAGGTAGACGCGCTCGGCGTCGAGGGCGACGGTACCTCGATGGAGACGCTAAGGAAGGCGGGCGTCGAAGAAGCCGACATAATCATCGCCTCAACCGACGACGACGAGACAAACATAATCGTATGCGGCTCGGCGAAGACAGCGGGCGATGCCTTTACCGTCGCACGCGTCAAACACAGACACTACCTCGAAACGTGGGAGCCGTCCCCGGGTGCTCTCGGTGTCGACCTGATGGTGGCGTCGAACGTCCTAACGGCGGAGAAGATAGTCCGTATAGTCGGTCTACCCGCCGCACACGATGTCGATGTCTTCTCGGAGGGAACGGTACAGATGGCTGAGTTCGAAGTCGCCGACGACAGCCCCGTCGCGGGTGAGACGGTGCGTGAGGCGGACAGGTTCGATTCGTTGACGTTCGCCGCCGTCCTGCGCAACGGCGACGTCGTCGTACCGAGCGGCGCGACTCTAATAGAGGCGGGAGACCGTGTCGTCGTAATAGGAAGCCCCGAGAGCATACAGACGTTCGCTGGCGACATCGCTCCGCGACACACGCCCGACGAGAGCGACGACATCGTCGTCCTCGGTGGGAGCGAGATAGGCGAGGAGATTGCCACGCTCCTGCAGGAACGCGGATTCAAGCCGCGTCTAGTCGAAAGCGACCCCGAGAGGGCACGCGAACTCGCCGAGAAACTCGCGGGAACCGTCGTGATGGAGAGCGACGCCACCGACCGCGACTTTCTGGAACGCGAACATATCGGCGAGGCTGACGTAGTGGTGTCGGCACTCGACTCCGACGAGAAGAGCCTCCTTTCGGCTCTCCTAGCGGAACGCATGGGTGTCGACCGTACCGTCGTCGTGACGGAAGAGAGCGAGTACGTCGAGCTTTTCGAGACGGTAGGTATCGATGTCTCCGTCAACCCGCGACAGGAGGTTGCCGAGGAGATAATACGGCTGACACAGGACAGTCAGACCGTCGGTCTCGCGCTCGTGGGAAGCGAACAGGCAGAGATTCTGGAGATAGAAGTCGAGGAAGACAGTATCTTCGCCGAACGTACGATAAGCGAAGCCGACGGCGACCTTCCCGACGGCGTCGTCGTTGGTGCGATAACGCGCGACATAGAGTTCATCGCGCCGCGCGGAGACACCACGATACACGTCGGCGACCACGTCGTCCTCTTCGTCGACGCCGAGGTACACGACGAGGTTCTGGAGATGGTGTGATGAGGGTACGCGTCGACTGGCGTGCGAGTCTCGCGCTCGTCGGCACCGTCCTCAAATGGCTGACGGTCGCCTTCGTGCTTCCTATCGCGCTCGCCGTCTTCTACGGCGAGACTGTCGTGCCTTTCGTAGTAGCCGCTCTCGTGTCGGGCGTCGTCGGCATGTCTCTCGAACGTCTCGGCGACCCCGAGAACTTAGGAGGACGCGAAGCGTTTCTCATGGTCGCGCTGTCGTGGCTCAGCGTCGCTGTCGTCGGCGCGATACCGTTCGTCATCGCGGGAAGCGGCACGGTCGCACATCCCGTCAACGCTCTGTTCGAGGCTATGAGCGGCGTCACGACGACAGGCGCGACGGTGATGGGTGACATCTCGTTCGACACGCACACGCGTTCGATGCTGATGTGGCGCCAACTCATACAGTGGCTCGGCGGTCTCGGCATACTCGTGCTGGCGACCGCCGTGCTCTCAGAACTCTCGGTCGGTGGTGCACAGCTAATGGAGACGGAGAGCCAGACGCAGGACGTGAACAAGCTCACGCCGCGTATCGAGGAGACTGCGCGTCTCATCCTGAAGCTCTACGTCGGCGTGACGGCTCTGCAGGCGGTATTCCTCTACTCGTTACGTCTCGCAGGTCTCGCACCCAACATGACGCTCTACAACGCCGTGGCGCACGCCTTTACGAGCATAGCGACGGCGGGGTTCTCGCCCGAGGCGCGCTCCATCGAGGCGTTCTCGCCCGCCGTGCAGTGGGCGATGATACCCGGGATGTTCGTCGGCGCGACGAGCTTCATCCTGATTTACTACCTGACACAGCGCGACATTTCGAGGACACGGAAGAGCGAGGAGTTCAGGTTCTACGTCATCGTGCTCTCGGCGTTCGCTGTAACCGCCGCGGCGATACTCGTCGCCGAGGGGACGCACGCCTCAGTAGAGGAGAACGTACGTCACGCAGTCTTCAACGTAACCTCCATACTCACCACGACGGGGTACGCAAGCACTGACTTCAACGGTTGGTCGGCGGCGGCGAAGTACATCCTCTTTCTCTGCATGTTCTTCGGCGGTATGGCGGGAAGCACGACGTGCTCCATAAAGATGGTGCGTTGGCTAGTCGTCGTCAAAGCGTTCAGACGTGACCTGTACAAGACGGTGCATCCCGACGCAGTCCGTCCAGTCCGCATGGGCGGCAAGGTCATAGACGAGGAGACGTTGAGCGACATATACGCCTTCGTGCTCGTCTCGCTCGTCGCTTTCTTCATACTGACG